>WFQR01000162.1 GCA_015486955.1 Hippea sp.
CAAATAATTTATTATATGAATGGCATTTACAAATTAATGCTCCAATTACTCTATGGTTGCGGGCTTAGATTGAATGAACTTTTAAATCTAAGGATTAAAGATATTGATTTCGGTTTTGATAACGTTTATATCTTTGATTCCAAAAGTCAAAAAGACAGAGTTGTTCCTTTGCCGCAAAAGATAAAAGAAGATTTAAAGATACATATCAAAGAAATAAGAAAAATTCATCAGGATGATTTATTAAAAGGTTTCGGGGAAATAATGAGATTTCATGTTTTAGCAAGCACATTTATTTTCCACCTACGAGGTGGAAAGACTTTTATTCACAAAAACCGCTTCTTAAGGATAGATTTATTAGTAGGGTGGATTTTTTATTACTCATAATGGTATCTGCACGAAATAATGATTAACTCACTATTTTCAATCTTGTAAATCAACCTATGCTGTTGGTCAATTCGCCTTGAATAATAACCTTGCAAATTATATTTGAGAGCTTCTGGTTTTCCAATACCCTCAAATGGATGTTGTTGTATGTCTTTAATGAGTTCTAAAATTCTTCTGGCTTTTTTCTTGTCAAAGTTAATCCAATAGGAGAAATCCTCAAAGGCTCTATTTGTAAATTTAATGTTCATCTATCATTTTTTCTAAGTCTTCAAAATTAAAAGATTTAGTTTGGTTGTCATCTGCTTCTTTAATGGATTCATAAATCCATTTAGCATTTGCCTTGGAGGAGAGTAGGTATATGGTCTCGCTCATAGATTCAAAATCCTCTATTGACATCACAACAGCACCCGAACCTTTGTCATCAACAACTGTGATAGGCTCTCTGTCTTTGTTGACTCTTTCTATTAGGTCTTTTATGTTTGCATTTTTTGAAGTAATAATGGACATTTATAACCTCACTTTTTTCATTTAAGGTGTTTTCCTTACAATCTTATTATTACATCTTTTCCAAGTTTTTACAAGGTCTATGAAAACATTAAAACACAATTAGTCAACCACTGGCTTTTTCTTTACTAAAACCGAATTTTGCACAACACTTGTAGAAACAGATTATTGCGCTATTTTCTCATCCAAATCTATCTCAATCATTATCCTGTCGTATTCAATGATAGGCTTTATTCTTTCTTTATCTGTCTTGCTTTTCTTTAATTCTAAAAGCCCAAGCTCAGAAAGGATCTTCACATCCTCATTTACATTCTTCAGATCCCTGTTCACTATCTTTGATAGCTCGTATATCGATTTGGGTTTGTATTTGGCTATTGCTTTTAGAAGCTCAATCCTCTTGGTAGTCAGAACGCTTCTTAACGCCGATATACTTTCAAAATATAAAGCCTCTTTCTTTTCAACCTTTTCACCGTTTTCTATCTTTTTCCAGTAATCCCTAAACTCATTTAAACTCTCTTCAACGGATTTAATCCCTATTCTTATGTTTCTCACTCTCATAACTCACCTCTTTTATATTTTTCTATATCATCAAGAAAATCCATGATGAGCTTATCCACATTTTCGAATTTATATGGTATTTCCTTGCCGAGATAATGTTTATGATCTCCTTTTCTCTCATAGTTGTCATATCCAATAACCCTTTTGCCGTTTTCTATGTAGACCAAGGAATACTTAATACCATAAGGCTCTGTTTCCGTTTTCTCTACTTTCAGAATTTTGATTTCTACTATATTGCCCTTTTTGTCAATAGTTTTTGTTTTAATAGGGCCTTAGCTTTCATATTAGGTATTCTATACCATATACTTAAAAAGTCAAGCTCAAATGTGATTTACTACAACGGAAAACTTTTTTCTTGACTTGTGCGTAGGTTTTTTCTAAACTGCCGGTGATGTTGAATTTGAGTGTTGTTTCTTTTGCGATAGAATTTAATCAGTGGTGGTGGGGTAGCTAAAAAGCTACCCTGCTTTTTGTCGTAAGAGCCGCTTATTCTTGGTGGGCTTGCTGGCAGGGTAGCCAGAGAGCTTGCCGAGGGTAAACGGCTTTTTTATTTGGCCGCAAACCTTGGCAAGAAAATTCAAGGTTTGCGGCCTTTTTTATTTGCATTGGAGGTGTTTATGGAGTTAAGGGAAGCGTTTTTTAAAGCTTTGGATAGTGGATATGACAGTGTTGTGGTTTATGAAGAGATAGAGGGCGATTTGGATACACCTGTTTCAATCCTTTCCAAACTGCTTGAGTATGACAACCTGTTTCTTCTTGAATCTGCAAAGGAAGATAAGACCTACAGCAGGTTTTCTTTTTTGGGTTTCGAGCCTGAGCGTGTCATTGTGATTAAAGCAAAAGAGGATTTGGACTTTGTTAGAACCTTGAAAGTATTTGAGACAAAAAGTCTGGGAGATTTTAAAGGCGGCTATGTTGGTTATTTTGCTTTTGAGTCTGTGGAGCTTTTTGACATTTTGAGAATGCCTTTAAAGAAAAAACCCGATATTTACGGGCTGTTCTTTGAGGTAAAGAAGTTTCTTGTTTACGACAACTACACAAACAGGCTCTATCTGGGTTATCACCATCTGTTGGATAAGGGTTCCTCACCTGAAGAGAACTTTAAAGCGGCTCAGCAATCAATTGAGGAGATGCGTGCAGCATTAGAAAATCTAAAAAATCACATTAATGGGGATGTGGGTAAGCCGAAAATTGTGAGCCAGATGTTCTCTAAAGAAAAGTTTATAAGCCATGTTAAAAATGTAAAAGGACTCATTGAAGATGGCGAGGCGATTCAGGTTGTTTTGAGTAACTTTTTTGATGTTAAGGGCGTTGATCCGTTTGGGTTCTACAGGAATTTGAGGCGCATAAACCCGTCTCCTTACATGTTTTACTTTAAGCACAAGGATTTCTGTATGGCTGGCTCGTCACCTGAAATCCACTTGAAACTCAGAGGAAATGTGGCAACAATCAGGCCTATTGCTGGAACAAAGCCAAAAACCGAGAATTTAGAAGCTGTTAAGAGTGAACTTTTGAACGATGAGAAGGAGAGAGCAGAGCACATAATGCTTGTTGACCTTGCACGAAACGACCTTGCTCGGATCTCATCACCAGGGGCTGTTACCGTTACATCTTTCATGAGACCTGAGGTTTACTCCCATGTCGTCCATCTGACTTCAAATGTTGAGGCTGACATTAACAACGATATGTCTGTCATGGATGTCATATCGAACACATTTCCAGCGGGAACTCTGAGTGGCGCTCCGAAGGTGAGGGCAATAGAGATTATTGACGATGTAGAGACTAGCCCAAGGGGAGCTTATGGCGGTTGCGTTGGCTATATAGACTTTTCTGGGAATGTGGATTTGGCAATAACCATAAGGACGGCAATCTTTAATGATAATGTGGCGAGGTTTCAAGCTGGAGCCGGCATTGTCTATGACAGCAACCCGGAGAGTGAGTATTTCGAAACAATAAACAAACTGAAGGCACTTCTCAAGGCGGGAGGTATCGATGATAGCTTTAATTGATAACTACGATTCGTTTACTTATAACCTCTATCATTACATCGGTTTTTACGATGAGGTTAGGGTTTTTAAAAATACGGACAGTTTGGCTTCGGTTAAAAATGTTAGAGACTTAAGTGCCATTGCAATTTCACCCGGTCCTTCGCATCCAAAAAACTCCATGCTCTCTTTGGATGTTATAGATTTTTTTAAAGGAAAACTGCCTATTTTTGGCGTCTGTTTAGGTATGCAGGCTATTGGTTACTATTTTGGTTTTAAAATTAGAAAGGCAAAGAAAATCATGCACGGTAAGGTGGATGAGATTAAGGTTTTGAATAAAAGCCCGATATTTGCTGGATTGCCAGATAGTTTCAAAGCCACGCGGTATCACTCTTTAGTTGTTGATGGTGTTCGAGGTGATTTTTCTGTTAATTCGGTTGCAAACTCTGATGGTGAGGTGATGGGAATAGAAAATATGAAGCTGTTAATCTTTGGGGTTCAGTTTCATCCAGAATCCTACACAAGCGAGTTTGGGCTGCAGATAGTTAGAAATTTTGTTAAGGGGGTTGTTCATGATAGTTGAGGCTATTGAGAGACTCAAAAAAGGCGAGAATTTGGCTTTTGAGCTTGTGGAGGCCGTTTTTGACAGTATGTTGGACGGTTCGGTTGATGAGAAAAGTATGGCGGAATTTCTTGTTCTTTTGTCCAATAAAGGAGAGACAGCGGAGGAGATAGCGGCAGCCGCTTCGTCTTTGAAGAAACATGCAGATGGACTTAAGCTTGAATATGACCTTCTTGATACATGCGGCACGGGAGGGGATGGCAAAAATACATTTAACATCTCGACAGCATCGGCCATTGTTTGCAGTTTGTTTGTGCCTGTTGCAAAGCATGGAAATAAAGCCGTGAGTTCAAAATCTGGCTCTGCTGATGTGCTTGAAGCGTGTGGGATACCAATAAATTTGAAGAAGAATGAGGCAAAGGATTTTTTAGATAGGCATAACTTTGTGTTCCTCTTCGCTCCAAACTACCATCCCGCTATGAAACATGTTGCTCCTGTAAGAAAAAAACTTGCAAGAAGGACGATTTTTAACCTCATTGGGCCGTTGGCTAATCCCTTCAATGTGAACAGGCAGCTTGTAGGCGTGTTTTCTCAAAGTTTCTTAACCAGGATATTCGATGCCACATGGCAGTTGGGAATGAAGAACATGGCAGTTGTCTCATCGTTTGATGGTATGGATGAGATAAGCCCGTCTGCACCTACGAAGTGCTATGTCAGGCGTGACAGTGTTGAGGAGACCTTTGTTTTTGAACCAAAAGAGCTTGGGGTTAGCGCAGATTTTGAAGATATAGTTGGGTTAGATGCAAAGACCAATGCAAAAATTATGGAAGAGGTTTTTCAAGGTGAGCATGAGAAACTTAAGGATACCATAGCTTTGAATGCAGGTTTTGCTCTGTTTGTTGCAGGTGTTGCAGACGATGTGGAGGATGGCTTTAAATTAGCAAGAGATACGATAAGCTCTGGTAGGGCTTTGGAGAAATTTGAGTCGTTGAGGGGGTCAAATGGCTCTGCTGGATGAAATTTTAAGGGAGAAGCGGCTTGAGGTAGAAGGGTTAAAGGTTTCTGGTGAGAGGAAAAGGGGTTTTTATAGGCTTAAAGATAGTTTTAAAAAGGGCAAAATAAACATAGTTGCTGAGATTAAACAGTCTTCGCCGTCTGCCGGCTTTATCAAAGATATAAATTTGGATAGTGTACTTAAAGTCTATAACAGATATGCAAAAGGTATTTCTGTGCTTACGGATAGGAAGTTTTTTGGTGGAAGCTATGAACTTTTGAAAGAAGTAAGCGAAAGGACAAACCTTCCTGTTCTCTGTAAGGGGTTTATCATTGATAAAAGACAGATCGATATGGCTTATGTCCATGGTGCGGATATAGTTTTGTTGATTGTTAGAATTTTGGAAGATAGAGCTTTGGAAGAGCTTTATGATTATTCTATAGGTTTGGGACTCGATGTGCTTGTTGAGGTTCACTCAAAAGTTGAGCTTGATAGGGTTAAAAAACTAAAACCTGCCATTTTGGGTGTAAACAGCAGGGATCTGGATACGCTTGATATTTCGCTTAGGCGTGCAAAAGACATTCTTGAGAGCGTGGATTTTGAGTGTTTAAGAATAGCAGAAAGCGGTATTAGGACAAGAGCAGATGTGGAGTTTTTGAAAAGTAGCTGCGATGGTTTTTTAATAGGTGAGGCACTGTTAAAAAGCGACAATATTGAAGAAAAATTCAAGGAATTGATGCTATGAAGGTTAAGTTTTGCGGAATGACAAACTATGAGGATGTGAAAAGTGCCGTTGATTTGGGTGTAGATTTTGTGGGGTTTGTGTTCTATAAGAAAAGTAAGCGTTATGTGAGCTTTGAAGAGGCAAAAGAGATTGTTGAGAAAGTGAAAGGTGAGGTTAAAACGGTTGGTGTGTTCTTTGGATACGATAAAGCAGCCGTTGTGGAAGGTTTTAATTTCTGTGGTCTTGATTATGCACAGGTTTATGAGGATTTTGAGGGAATTCCTACAATCAGGGTTTACAGGATCAAAGATAAGCTGCCAGATGAGGTGCAGGACGGTCTGGTTTTGTTTGATGTTTATACAGAAAAAGGTGGTGGCAGTGGTAAATCTTTTAATTGGGAGTTGCTTAAAAGCTGTCCTTACAGGGATAGGCTTTTTGTTGCAGGCGGTGTGAATGTAAACAATGTTAAATTTTTGAACGATTTGGGTACTTTCGGTGTTGATCTTGTGAGTTCAATTGAGGAGCAGCCAGGAAAGAAGAGCTTTTCAAAGATGAAAGAATTTATGGAAGTAGTTAGGGGTTTGAGATGAAGGGGTATTACGGTGAATATGGAGGACAATTTGTTGCAGAGACCTTAATTGGCGCTTTGGATGAGCTTGAGGAGGCTTTTAAGAGGTTTAAAAAGGATAGGTATGCAAGAAAAGAGTTGGATGATTTGCTTAAAAATTACGCAGGCAGACCGACGCCGCTTTACTATGCAAAGAATCTAAGCGATTATCTGGGTTGTGAGGTATATCTTAAGCGTGAGGATTTGTTGCACAGTGGTGCACATAAATTGAACAACACTCTCGGGCAGGCGATTTTGACGAAGTTTATG
>WFQR01000163.1 GCA_015486955.1 Hippea sp.
GGTGGCATCTGTTGCGTTCCCAAAGCTTGCCTCAGTATGGCAAGCACTATGATTATGCGCGTAAAGGAAGTCATCATTATGAGTATGGACGGCGCTAAGGCAAGGACGGTTAGAATGACCAGCAACTTTATGGATTCAGCTACTGTTGTAGGATTATTCGTTGTAGGAAGCGTGATGTTCAACGATGGCGTTACTACATCTGCGCCAAAAGCTATAATAGGGATAAAAAGAAACAAAACCAGTAAGCTAATCTTCTTTATCATTGTCGAATTCCTTTAAGATCGTAACGTTTTCACCAACACCAACGAGCATCTCCTTGTTATCTATCTCAACTATCGCCAAGTAGTGCCTATTATCCAAATAGAGCTTGCTTTTTAGCTTTATCCTTGCACTGCTGTACTTTCCCATACCATTGATCTTTTTTAAAATAAAGAAAAAAATGACTATTAGCCCTAAGACCAAAAACAAACTGCCAAATGCCTTAAGCGTATAACTCCAATATCCTATGTTATCTGCACCGAAACTATTTTCTGGAAGGAGCAAAAAAAACAAGAAAAGAAATATCATTTTACATTGAGTTCCATGAGATCGTCTTTTGTGAATATTGTTGTTATACGTATGGCGAATTTGTTATCGATAACAATGACCTCGCCCGTCCCTAATGGTCTATTCTCTAAATTGATGTTTATGTATTCGCCAGCCATTTTGTTCGTTTCTACAACGTCGCCCTCTTTCCACTTAAGAAGGTCTCTGATCGTCACCTTTGTGGATGCCAGGTCAAAAACCATTTTCAAGGGTATGTCAAAGTAATTCTTAAACTCCTCCTTTATTCTTTTGCCGTCACTCATTGTATTATAAAATCCAAAAAGTATATCTTTCTCACCAAGTTTCTGCCCAAAGCCTGATTTATAGCCGTCATGAGCTCATTTTTAAGCTCCTCTTTTCCAGATACTGATAGCAGATCATCCGATGTCTTTGAGGAAAGAACGCCGATTATCGTGTCCCTGATAATGGCATCTTGTAAAGATATACCCTCTTTTTCCCCTTCTTTCTTTTCCTTCTTGGCCGCAGTTGGCACTTCTAATAAGACGAGTTTTATCTTGAGATATCTATCACCACCCACGTCTGCCAAGTTTACAATTAATGGTCCAACGACGACAGGCGTTAAATTGGACTCATTAACTGGTGCATAGGTAGGTTCAGGTGCTGGCGGTGGCGCAGCCTCTTCTTGGGGCGCAGCTTGCTGCTCCGCTGTCTCTTTCTTTTTTGCCGGCTTCTTTTTGCCACCCAAGACAAACATCTTTACGGCAACACCAGCAACAACTAATACAACAACTGCGATGATTATAATTAGTAACCTTCCCTTGCCTTTCTTTTTACCGCCTTCTTGGTTTTCTGCGGACGCCTCTTTTTCCTTAGCCATGATAGTCTCCTAAAGTTTTCTTTTTAACTACCATAAAACTAAATCAAAGTAAATAATTTTCTTCTTTTAAAGGTCTACTCATCAATGAATCCAGTGCATCCATTGGGTTCTTGTTGTTGTATATTACCTCATATACCTCTTTTGTAATCGGAAGGTCAATGTTGTTCTTTAGGGCATATTCAAAAACCGCCTTTGTTGTATTCACGCCTTCTGGTATCATGTTCATTGACGAAAGTATTTCTTCTATTTTTTCTCCCTTCGCAAGTCTTAAACCCACTGTCCTGTTTCTACTTAAATTTCCCGTGCATGTTAGCACTAAATCACCGATACCAGAAAGACCCATAAATGTGTCTTTCTGTGCACCAAGTAAGAAACCCAACCTCATGGTTTCACTCAATCCTCGCGTTATAAGACTTGCCCTGGCATTTAGACCCAAATTAAGACCATCACTGATGCCTGCAGCAATTGCCATGATATTTTTCATTGCCCCACACAGTTCAACACCCTTTATATCGCTTGACGTGTAAACCCTAAATCTGTTGTTTGAGAAGATCTTTTGCAGAAGTTCTGCCGTTTCCTTGTTTTTGGATGCTATAACCGTTGCTGTTGGCAAGCCTTTAGCCACCTCTAAAGCAAAGTTTGGCCCGCTCAATGCGGCAATCTTTGACCCATCAAGGTCTAAAGTGCTCTTTATGACCTCTGTTGCCGTTTCGAATGTCTCTGTTTCTATACCCTTTGAGAGAGAAACGACATAAGAATTTATCCTAAAACCTACGCCCTTCAATGTTTCCCTCAAAAAAGGCACAGGTATGGCTATGGCGACAACGTCTTTGTCCAAAAGGGCTTTATTCAAATCACCTTCAAACTCTATTGAACTGTGTAACTTTACTCCCTTTAAATAAACCTCATTCTCTCTTTTTTCTTTTATTTCGTTAAGAAGCTTTTCATTTCTTACCCACAGCGTTACTTTATGGCCGTTCTTTGCAAGCAGGTTTGCTATGGCAGTGCCCCAGCTACCAGCCCCTATGACAGAGATGTTAAACGTTTTTTTCATAGATTACCTTTAAACCAAAGAGCGTTAAATGTGGTCTGTAATGCTGTATCTCTGATAAATGCCTATAGAATAAGGCGCTATCCCCCCCTGTGATTACAACTGTACAATCATGCCCCATCTCTTCCTTGATGCGCTTTATCATGCCTTCAATGAGTGAAAGATATCCGTAAAACAGCCCCGATTGTATGCTATGCATGGTTGTCTTTCCTATAACTTCCGGTGGCATTTGCAGTGGTACGCGGGGTAATTTGGCCGTTTTTTCAGCTAAAGCATCGGCAGATATGTTTATACCCGGCGCTATTGCACCACCTATGTATTCGCCCTTTTTGCTTATGACGTCAAATGTTATGGCCGTTCCTGAGTCAATCACAATTAAGGCGTCTCTAAATTCTTCGTATGCTCCTACGGCATTGACAATCCTGTCAGCACCCACCTCTTGTGGATTTTTGTACTTTATCGGCATGCCGGTCTTTATGCCCGGACCGACCTCTAATGGTTTTATACCAAAAACTGTTTCTATGGCGTTTATCACCTTTGGTGTAATCTGTGGGACAACGGATGAAACAATAGCCCCTTTAACCTTTGAACTGTCGAGGTTGTACAGATTAAAAAGGTTGTACAGATTTATGCAGTACTCATCCTGTGTGAGCTTTAAATTCGTGCTTAACCTGAAGTTCAAAAATCTATCATCCATGAACACGCCAATGACTATGTTGGTATTTCCAATATCAAAGGCAATAAGCATTACTTTAGCACCACCTTTGCTATTTTCTTTTTACCAACCCTAATGACGTACTCGCCCTTTTTAAGCCTTAAATTTTCATCCTTGACCTTTTCAGAATTTATTGAAACGGCGTTGGATTTAATCATTCTGCGTGCCTCAGATGTGCTTTTTACAAACCCTATATTCTTCAAAAGATGCGCTATCCAGATGTCACTTTCATCTAAATTGTATTCTATTGTCTCTATATCCTCCGGTACATCCTTCTTTTTAAACATTTCATCGAAGTGCTTTGCAGCCTGTTTTGCAAGGATCTCGTTGTGAAACCTCTTTGTTATCTCAAATGCAAGCATCTCCTTTGCTTTCTTGGGGTGCAGCTTGCCCTCTTCAACCTCTCTTTTCATCCTGTTTATCTCTTCCTCAGATAGGTCGCTCAAAAGCTCATAGTATCGCCACATCAACTCGTCGGATATGGACATGATCTTGCCGTACATGTCGTTTGGCTTATCCGTAATGCCAACGTAGTTGCCCAGCGATTTACTCATCTTTTGAACACCGTCCAAACCCTCTAAAATCGGCATCATAATAACTGTTTGTGGCCTTTGACCCCATAGTTTTTGCAGATGTCTGCCAACAAGCAGGTTGAACTTCTGATCCGTTCCGCCAAGTTCTACATCGGATTCTAAAGCCACAGAGTCGTATCCCTGAAGCAGAGGATACAAGAATTCGTGTATGGAAATGGGTTTATTTGAGCTAAATCTCTTTGAAAAGTCGTCCCTTTCGAGCATCCTTGCGACGGTCATTGTTGAAGCAAGCTTTATCATATCAACCGCCGTCAGCTTTGAATTCCATTCGGAGTTGTAAACGACCCTTGTCTTCTTCTCATCCAATATTTTAAAGATCTGTTCTTTATACGTCTGGGCGTTTTTTTCAACCTCTTCCTTGCTCAACGCCTTCCTTGTTTCACTCTTTCCTGTGGGATCGCCTATCATTCCTGTAAAATCGCCTATTAGAAAGTAAACCTCATGGCCTAAATCTTGAAAGTGTTTGAGCTTTTGTATTAAAACCGTATGGCCGAGGTGCAAATCTGGCGCTGTGGGATCAAAACCCGCTTTCACTTTCAGGGGCTTGTTGTTCTTTATGCTGTCCCTCAATTTTTCCTTTAATTCGTCCTCATCGATTATTTCAACAGTTCCCCTTTTTATCAGGTCAAACTGCCTTTGAACTTCCTTTTCTAAATCCATCACTCCTCCCTAACCACACCTTGAGTATCCACAGTTTCTACACACGGCGCAACCTTCAACGATCTCTAAAGGCGAGCCACACTCAGGACATTCTTCACCCACAACCTTCTTCGGCTCTTTAACCTCTTTTCCTGTACTGTTCAAGAAATGATCCCTAAGGATCTGAGCTATGGCATCTGGAACGGACTTTATCAGCCTGCCGTTATTCCAGATCGGCTGTGCACCCGTTATGCTGATGAGTGTGTTTATAATGCTCTTCACATGCACACCGTTTTGTAGTGCTATGGAGATAAGCCTGCCGATTGCCTCAGATAAAGCCGATATATCACCACCGGATTTTCCAATATTGGCAAATACCTCTATGGGCTTACCATCCACTGTGTTAACCGTAACATAAAGCGTGCCGCGTGATGTCTTGACCTTTTCTGTGAAGCCATGTAACACAGTCGGTCGTGTAAAGGTTTCTGTAGTTTCCTTTTCCTTTTTCGGCACAACCAATACTTGCTCCTGCCTCGATCCGTCCCTGTAAACCGTTATGCCCTTTAGTCCTTTCTTGTAGGCATAGTTATAAGCCTCTTTGACGTCCTCAACAGTTACGGAATTTGCCATGTTTATCGTTTTTGAGACGGCGTTGTCTGTGTACTTTTGGAATGCCGCCTGAATGTCTATATGGGCCTTGTACGATATGTCCATAGCTGTGACAAAAACCCTCTTTACATCTTCGGGTATTTCCTCTATGCCCTTCAGGCTTCCTCTGTTATCTATGATCTTTTGTGCTAATTGCTCAGTGTATATGCCCTTTTCTTTGAGAATGTTAAATAGTCTTTCGTAAACATACGGCAGTCTTTTTCCATCCAACACCTGCTTGTAGTATGCAAGTGCAAATATGGGCTCTATGCCGCTTGAAGCATCCGCTATCATGGATATGGAGCCCGTAGGAGCAATCGTTGTTGTTGTTGCGTTTCTCATGGGTATTTTATCTTTGGCATATATGCTGTATTTGTAATTTGGGAAGTTGCCACGCACTTTGGCAAGTTCACTGGAAGCCTCCTTTGACGTGTCCTCGATGAACTTCATGATCTTTTCAGCCATCAAAACGGAGTCTTCCGAATCATACGGTATGCCAAGATCGATTAAAAGATCGGCAAAACCCATCACACCCAAACCAACTTTTCTGTTTTTCTTGGTATTCTCCTCAATCTCTTTTAAAGGATACTTGTTTACGTCGATGACGTTATCCAAGAAATGTATGGACGTTGTTACGGCTTTTTTTAGACTACCCCAATCTATGCAATCATCATAGTCAACCCCGTCTTTATTGTTAACCCAGATGTTTTTCGCACTTTCTTTAACGAACTTTCCAAGATTTATGGAGCCCAGATTGCAACTTTCATAGGGCAGAAGCGGTTGTTCGCCGCAGGGATTTGTTGATTCAATTATACCCACCTCTTTTGAAAGTGGATGTTTTTCGTTGATTCTATCTATGAATATTATCCCGGGTTCGCCGTTTTTGTGTGCTCCTTTTGCTATCTCCTCCCACACAAAGCTTGCCTTTAGCCTGCCCACAGATTGTTTTGTTCGTGGATTGATAAGGTCGTACTCATCATCATTTTCCAAAGCTTTCAAGAATTCGTTTGTTATTGCAACAGATATGTTAAAATTCTTAAATTCCCCTTCCTTCTCTTTGCAGTGTATAAATTCCAAAATATCTGGATGATCGACACGCAAAATACCCATATTGGCGCCACGCCTCACCCCGCCCTGCTTTATTGCCTCTGTAGCGCAATCAAAGACTTTCATAAACGACACAGGGCCACTTGAGACGCCCATAGTTGATGAGACGATGTCATTTTTCGGTCTTAGCCGTGAAAAGGAAAACCCTGTTCCGCCACCAGACTTGTGGATTAAAGCCGTGGCTTTAACGGCGTCGAATATGCTCTCCATTGAATCATCAACAGGCAGAACAAAGCATGCAGACAACTGACCAAGTGGCCTTCCGGCATTGACCAACGTCGGCGTGTTGGGTAAGAACTTTAAGCTCGTCATTAAATCGTAGAAATCCGAGGCCGTTTTCTCTGTCTCTTCCTCGCTTGCACCGTAATTCTTGTCTGCTATTGCTATGGCTTTTGCCACCCTTTCAAATAGCTGTTCTGGCGTTTCGACTATATTTCCCTGATCATCCTTTTTTAAGTACCTACTCTTTAAAACAACCAGCGCATTTTCAGAAAGTAACACAATCAACCTCCTTGACTAATAAAAAAGGCATCCTTTAATGTGAATGTTGGGTATCCATTTTTCATTGTTGCTGTAAATAGCACGTCGTACATATGACCGATGTTTAAATCCAGTTTGTCGAAGCTGACCATCCACAAATTCGATGTACCATCGTCCAACAGGTATTTTGGGTATTTATTGAGAATGTATGTCTTTTCCTTCACAATAACATTTCTACCAAGAAACAGAGGTTCCTCGTTTAATGGTCCATGTGGCTCAAGTAGAACCAATTCTTCCAAAAATCTCCTTGTAAATATGGAAAAGGATGTGTCACAATCAACTTCATATTCGAACATAGGCTCGTAATCTTCGTATTCCTCTTCCATAATCGACTTCAGCGTTTCTTTAAATTCTTTTAAGTTTCTGTTCTTTATGGTGATACCCACAGCCATCTTGTGGCCACCAAATTTCTCAAGCAAATGCGCAGTCTTCTTTATAGCCGAAAAGAGGTCTATCTCCCCTACACTCCTGCCGCTGCCGATACTTACATCTTCGCCTTTTGTAATAATAATTGTCGGTTTCTTGTATCTATAGGCTATGGCATTTGCCACAATGCCTATGACACCCTTATGCCAACCTTCTTTTGCTGCAATAATGATTGGATCTTGGGTTTTTTCTGCTATGCTTTCAACCTCCTTGATTATCTCAAGCTGCAGTTTTCTCCTCTGGGAATTGATTTCTTCGAGCTTTCTTGCTATGACTTCGGCCTCTTCAAATGTTTCCTTCATGAACATGTCAACGACTATTGATGCATCGTAGAGTCTCCCAGCGGCGTTTATTCTTGGAGCCAAAACAAAACCCACATGTTTGGACGTTAGATTTCCATCAATTCCAGACACCTTTTTTAGGCTTTCAAGCCCAACTGTCGAGTGTGTATTGTTAAATAGCCCAATTTTTACGCAAACCCTGTTTTCATCCAATAGTGGTACAATATCTGCCAGCGTGCCCAATGCAACGAGATCCAAATACTTCTTTAGGTTGGGTTCCTTCACATTTCTAAAATAACCCTTTTTTCTCAGCTGATTTCTCAAGGCCATAACCAAGTTAAACGCTACACCAACTCCGGATAGTTCTTTAAATGGAAACTTCGAGTCTCTCCTTTTTGGGTTAATTACAGCATAGGCATTGGGCAGCTCTTCTTGTGGTTCGTGGTGATCCGTGATGATTATGTCTATACCCACATTCTTTGCAAACTCTACTTCGTCTATACTTGTTATGCCGTTATCCACAGTTATTATCAGTGATGATTGGTTTTCTAAAGCCCTCTTAATGGCTTCCGTGCTTAAACCATAACCATCGTCCCTCGTAGGTATGTAAAACGACGCTTCAACGCCTATTTCTTTGAAAAACCTTAAAAGCAGACTTGTTGCCGTAACACCGTCTGTGTCATAGTCTCCAACTATGAAGATCCTTTCGTTTTTGTAGATTGCCCTTATGATCCTACTTACGGCAATATCCATGTCTTTGAGTAAAAACGGATTGTACAGTTGCGATAGGGTTGGATGGAGAAAAGATTTTATCTCTTTGGGATCTTTTAAGCCCCTATTGTTCAAAATCTTCTTTGTTGCTTCAAATAGCTGTAGCCCACCGCATCTGATTATTCTATTGTTAAAGCAATCATCCTTTACTATCAAACGCTTTCTTGATCCATCCAAGCTTTCAAGTTCAATCTCTGTTGGCATTTCTCTGTCTTTCGAAGAAGTCTTTGAGTATCTTCTTGTGATCAAACACTATTGGGTCAGGCAAGTTGTTTTCGTCAAACAGTCCAATCTCCTTCGCATCATCACCCGCCTTCGGTTCGCCATCTGCACGGGCTACGAATACCGTTGTTATTGTGTGTGATCGTGGATCCCTGTCTGGATCGGAATATACACCCAGCAAACCTTCCAATTCCACATCGAGGGATGTTTCCTCTTTTGCTTCTCTTATTGCTGCACTTTCAGCAGACTCTCCATAATCAATATACCCGCCTGGAATAGCCCATCCATAGGGTTCGTTCTTTCTCCTTATCAAAACGATTTTATCCTTTACTTTTATAATGATGTCCACAGTTGGTATTGGGTTTCTGTAGATCTTGACAGGATACCCGCATCTTGGACAGCTAACAGTATTTCCATCTTCCCTTACACTCAACTCTTTTTCTATTTCCTTGATAACCTCTAAAACATTGCTCTTTGCCGTTCCGCCGTAGCTTGTTCTTGAGTTAACGGCTTTTTGATAGTGCAAGACATTTAAAACATCGCTTTCTATTAGCTCTGAGAAGCTTTTAAGCTCATCTATTGACAGTTCATTCAACTTTTTATTGTTCTTTTCAGCGTAGGCTACGATCTCTCCAACGATCTTGTGCGCTTCCCTAAATGGTATTCCCTTTCGTGTTAGGTAGTCTGCCAGATCCGTTGCTGTTATATAACCCTTTTCCAAAGCCTTTTTTAAGGACTCTTCTTTTGGCTTTATCTTTGGTATGAAATTTATCAGAACATCCAACACATCATTGATTGTATCTATTGAATCGAAAAGGGATTCCTTGTCTTCCTGCATATCCCTGTTGTACGTTAAGGGCAAACCCTTCATTAACACGAGCATCTGTATTAGATTACCGTACGTTCTTGCAACTTTTCCACGCACAAGTTCCATTGCATCGGGGTTTTTCTTTTGCGGCATAATGCTTGAACCCGTGCAGAATTCGTCGGGCAATTCTACAAAATCAAACTCCTGTGATGAAAATATGACCATCTCCTCTGCAAACCGTGATGCGTGCATCGCAAAGATAGCAACGTCGTTTAGGAACTCTATGGCAAAATCCCTGTCAGATACGGCATCCATCGAATTCCTTGAGATTTTTGAGAACTTCAACTGCTCTGCCACATATCGCCTGTCTATGGGAAAGCTCGTGCCTGCCAAGGCGCCACTGCCCAAAGGTAAGACGTCAATTCTTTTTAACGTCTCCCTAAATCTATCTTTGTCCCTTTTGAACTTCTCGTAATAGGCGAGTAGATAGTGGGAGAATAATACAGGTTGTGCATGTTGAAGGTGAGTAAATCCTGGCATTACAACGTCTATATACTTTTTAGCAAGTTCAACAATTACCCTTAAAAGCTCATCGAGTTTATCGATTATTCCTATCGTAACATCTCTTAACAAAAGCCTTATATCTAAAGCGATCTGATCGTTTCTGCTGCGCGCCGTGTGAAGCTTTCCACCCGTTTTTCCTATCAACTCTATGAGCTTCCGCTCTATATTCATGTGGATGTCTTCGTCTTCTATCCTGAACTCAAACTCGCCTTCTTCTATCAGGTGCTTTATCTTTCTTAAGCCCTCTACGATTTTATCTGCTTCGTCTTCTGTTATAATGCCCTGTTTTGCAAGCATCTGCGCATGGACTATGGAGCCTTCAATGTCATATTCGTAAAGCCTCTTATCAAAGCTTATTGACTCAGAGAATCGCTCCATTACATTATCCGTCGGCTTTGAGAACCTTCCACCCCACAATTTCTTATTCATCGTTATCCACCCTAATTAGAAGTACTTTCTCTTTGATTACATCGAGTTTTTCTATTATTGCGAGTGCCTGCTTTATTGAAGACTCGTGAGCTTTATGGGTAAACACTATCAAAGGCACCCAGTACTCACCTTTATTAAGCTGAATGACGCTTTTAATACTGATGTTGTAATCACCTAAAATGCCCGATATCTTTGATAAAACACCTGCTTGGTCTTTAACAGTAAATCTCAAGTAGTAAGACATCTCAAGATCATCTATGTTTAGGATTTCTCTCTTTTTGACAAAGTTAAACGGAAATGCCATCAACGGTACACGTAGATGTGATTTGTATTTTATGTTCCTTGCAATATCCATTAGATCGGCAACAACAGCGGAAGCCGTAGGCAGGCTACCAGCGCCTTTTCCAATATAAACCGTTTCATCATCCATATCTGTTAAAACCTTAATTGCGTTGTACTCGCCATCAGTTTTTGCAAGTATATCATCCTTCTTTATCATTGTTGGATGCACTCTAACATCTACCTTCCCGTCAATAAGCCGTGCAATACCCAAAAGCTTTATTCTATAACCCAGTTCATCTGCGAATTTTATATCCAATAGAGAAATTCTTGTTATGCCTTCTGTGTGAACCTCACTTGCCTTTACATTATCCCCAAAGGAAATGGAGCTCAAAATAGCCATTTTATGAGCTGAATCTATGCCCTCGATGTCAAACGTGGGGTCGGCTTCAGCAAAGCCCTTCTTCTGTGCGTCTTTCAAAGCGTCATCGAAGCTCATCTCATTGTAAAGCATCTCTGACAGTATGTAGTTGCACGTTCCGTTTACAATTGCCTTTATCGATTTTATATTATTTGCTCCCAAAGATTCCTTTATTGCCTTTATGATGGGAATACCCCCTGCGACGCTTGCCTCATATCCCACATCAACCTTATTTTCAAAGGCTTTGGAAAAAATCTCGTAGCCAAACTCAGCAAGCAAAGCCTTATTTGCCGTAACTACGCTCTTTTTCGATTCAATTGCCTTTAGGATAAAGTCCTTTGCAAACGTAGTTCCACCGATTAATTCAACAACTATATCGATATCATCATCAAACAGTTCGTCTACGGAAGAGGCAATCTTACCTTCTAACAGATTGACTACATCCTCCCTGATAGAATTTGAGTAAACCTTTTTTAAATTCAGCTCAAAGCCGAGCCTCTTTTTAATGATATCAGCATTTTGAGTTAGTATCTTTACGACGCCACTGCCAACCGTTCCAACACCCAAAAGCCCAACATTCACTCCATCCATAAGCCCACCTTTTCCTTACAAGTGTTAAACCTAAATATAAATCAAATGGGGCTCAAGTGTCAAAGATTAAATCACTGGATTCTTTTTCCCACAACCTCACCGATTTTCTTTAAATCCTGAACTAAATCACAGAATTCCTCTATTGTCAACTGTTGGGCAGCATCAGATACGGCTATTTTTGGGTTGTAATGCACCTCTATCAAAAGCCCGTCAGCCCCGGCAGCTATTGCAGCCCTTGAAAGCGCAGGCACGTAATCCCTTTTACCTGCAGCATGTGAAGGGTCTATAATTACAGGCAAGTGAGTTTCTTTTTTCAGTACTGGAACGGCCGATATGTCAAGTGTATTCCTTGTTGCTGTTTCGAATGTTCTAATTCCCCTTTCGCATAGAATTACGTCTGCATTGCCCTCGCTCATTATATATTCTGCGCTCATCAAGAACTCTTGAATGGTTGTTGCCATTCCGCGTTTTAGGAGAACCGGTTTATCCGTCTTACCAACCTCTTTAAGCAGAGCGAAGTTTTGTATGTTCCTCGCCCCGATTTGCAATACGTCAGCGTATTTCATGACAACATCCAAATCCCTTGGATTCATAACCTCTGTAACAACAGGCAATCCCGTTTCCTCTGATGCTTCCTTCAAAAGCTTTAAACCCTCTTCACCCAAACCCTGGAAGCTATACGGCGATGTTCTCGGTTTGAATGCTCCGCCCCTTAGCATGTGCGCAGAGCATTTTTTAACACCCCTTGCAGTGGTTAACATTTGCTCTCTGTTTTCAACAGAACAAGGACCTGCGATGATTGTAAACGTGTCACCCCCAACTTTTATACCCTTTACGTCTATTATCGTATCTTCCGCTCTACTTTCTCTTGCTGCCAATTTGTATGGTCTTGAAACCCTATAGACCATATCCACCGAAGGATCCAAAGAAAACAAAGCTATAGGGTCTAAGTTTTTTGCCTTTGCATCGATGTCGCCAATGACGCCAATAATTGTTTTTCTGCTACCCTTAGATATGTGTGCCTTTAAACCCAGTTCCTCAACTTTGGAACTGATTCTTAATACATCCTCTTCCTTTGACGATGGCTTCATTACGATTATCATTTCAACACCTCCACAAAAACGTAATAAAAAAAGCCGTTTGGATCAGCTATCCCGGAGGATAACCGATCCAAACGGCCCTACAAAAAGCCTAAGAATCTACGGTTACCCCCCTCGTTGCCAAAACCAATAATATGTGTAGAAAAAGTATGTAAAGCTCACTCTTATTCCTACGTCTCTTCTCATAACAGTTGCCTTATACCAAAATAAGAATGAAAAAGCAAGTATTTTGGATTGATTTATTAAGTGATTTGAAAGCAAAATAGGCTAATTTTAAGATTTATAAAAAATCTCATTTAACAAAATTTCTTGTATAGCTTTCTATAGATCATTTTTTTCTTGACTTTTTAAAGCTAATGGCGTAGACAAAAGAATGAGTTGAGATTGACAGGTTTTTGATACCTGTCGAAAAACCTGTCAAAAAGTGATCTTTTACAATGAAATTAGGCCTATTTCTCGTACAGCGGGAAATGTTGTTTTTATGAGGGATTACAAAAACTTGATAGTAATGCTATAAAGTTTTGTCCTTATAGAAACAGGCTTTTTGGGAGACCTGTTGCACTACTCCCGCTTCTGAAGGGAAGGCTTTATAAATTATGGATTATGGATTATGGATTTTGGATTTTGGATTATCTCAAATCGACGCTCACGCTTACACAAGAAACCAAGAGCCAATTACCGATGACTAATGACTAACTGCTGAATTTAAAATTCAAAATTTTCAATTCAAAATTCTTATGTTGCTCCCGCTTCTGAAGGGAAAGCTTCTTTGAATTTTGAATGTTGAATTTTAGATTTTAGATTTCTGGTTAAATCAGTTTTATGCTTGCACAAACGACCAATCCAAAATTCATAATTTAGAATTTAAAATTCAAAATTTTTATGTTGCTCCCGCTTCTGAAGGGAAGGTTTATCAATTTTGAAATATGAATTAAGAATTTTTGGATTACTTAAATCCGATACTCGCGGCTTACACAAATAACTAATAACTAACGCTTCATTTTTTAGAGAAATAGGCCTAATTTCATTTGTTATCCATTCACCTTTCTCTGCTATATTGCTGATTAATTATTTTGACTTAAAATATGCTCTCTGCTATAACTACCAGCGGAGAGGTGGCCGAGCGGTCGAAGGCGGCTGACTCGAAATCATGTGCAGAACGCCTCATTCAGCGCCTCAACCGTTAGCAGAAATCCTTGTTATCAAGGCATTTACGGAAACCCGCTGGTTTCTGTTGTCAAGAACATACCCCGTTTTTTGCACCTATTTTACACCTATTTTGCACCAACGGGGCTTTTAAAAGATCACTTCAGAGCTTTAAACAGCTCCGAAACCATCTCAATGAATTTATCGGGTTCAATCTTTCCTTTAGGTGTATAGTAATTATCAATATACCCGGCATCTATGAGTTGTTTCTTTACTTTAGCGATTATTTCGTTGTTATCCATTTCAATGGGGTTCAGTATAAGGTTATTACCATCTTCACTGTAGTATGTCGAAACACCATCCTTTGATCCAAATATGCCAATGTAGTTGCTAAATATTGCACCTAAGACAAAGGAAATGCGGTCGTAAACATCTCTAATCATGGCTATATAACTTATATCAACGCTCTTTGTGTTATAGCAGCAGTTTTCGGATATACAGTCCTTGAATACATACACTCGCCCGGCAGTGATCAGGTTTTTAGCTTTAAGCATGTATCCACCTAAAAGAGAAACAATCCTCTTAAACGATTGTTTAAAATGCCGCTCCAGTGTTTTCTCACCAATACTTGAGTAATACTCATCCAAATCAAGCTCAAGCTTTAGTTCCATTATACTGCGTTTGTCATCAACCAGCATGCATGCATTGTAAAACATATCCTTTGCAACGGTGAACCACAGTAGATCGATACAAGCTTCATCATTTATAAATGTGCATGTTTCGTATGCTTCGAATATCTTTGATAGTAGTATAGCGCCGGTAAGCCTTTGTGTGTTCATTGGTTCAACATCAGTTTTACTGCTCATAGGTGTATGGTAGCAGAAAAATAAAAAAAATTGAAGCATAAAATTGTTAAAAAGTGATAACAAATAAAATAAACTGTAGATAGGTGTTAACAATTGTAATAATATCAAAAAGATAATGTGTGAATATATTGTTTTTATATTTGACACTTACATATATCATGAATATAATGTTAGCAAGAACCGTTCCTAAAGTAACGGTTCAAAAATTAATTAGGGGGTGTGACATGCTTGAAGGTTACTTAAATACAAGGCAGGTTGCTGAAAAGCTGGGGCTCTCAGAAAACACGATTAGATGTTATGTTGCAACCAACAGATTTCCTAAACCCGATGCAAATCTTTTTAAACGAAACTTGTGGAAAAAGGAAACAATCGAAAATTGGCTAAAACAACAGATTAGGAAAAATACTAAAAACAGTTAAATGTGAGGTGACTGTATGGGAAAACTTCACGATCAATTAAATGGATTAATTGACTGGGAAAAGTTTGCAAAAAACGAGATGGGATCGCCGGTATTGATCCACTCCGATGGCAAAGAGTTTAGGTACAAATGCCCTTTTCCGGATCACGAAGATCACAATCCGAGCTTTGATTTTAATGTTAAAGAAGGCTTGTATATTTGTCACGGATGCGGTCGTAGTGGTGATGCCGTAGATTTGATCAAACAACTAAAAGGAATAAATGAGCAGGAAGCCTATGAGTACATAAAAAGTAAATACGCGATAACTACCTCGCTAAACAACAACAATGAAAGCATAACATTTAACGAGGATCAATACAAAAAAGCCATAGCCATTTGGAATAAGTCCATAAAGGACGACGAAACACTGTTTAAATATCTACAAAGCCGCAGAATAAAAGCAAATAAAAGTGATATTGGGGATGCATTGAGGATATATAGGGGCTACAAATCTGATGTTTTTAAAGCGAGGAAAGAACCATACATTGCTTTGATTTCAAAAATTGTAGATTTAAACAGTAAGCTTGTATCTCTGCATTTGACAGAACTCATAGAAAAAGATGGTATAAAGCGCGGAGAACGAGCGTTTTTCCCCGGCTTATCTATCAATGGAGCTTCCGTGCACTTTGGCGAGCCTAATGAAACGCTAATCATATCAGAAAGCATCGAGGATGCTTTGAGTATTAAAAAAGCACTCCCGACGGTAGCAGTTTGGAGTGCTCTTTCCGATACGCATCTACAAAAAACGTTAGTTCCTGCACACGTAAAAAATGTTTATATCGCAATAGACAACGATGATAGCGGAAAAAAAGCCGGGAACAATTTAGCAAAACGATTAAAAGCTGAGGGGTTTAATGTTTTCATCATGAGCCCAGAAAAGTACAACGTAAAAGATTTCAATAATGTACTTCGAGAATTCGGTGTTGAGGCTATATTAAACTGTTTTTCTGAAACGTCAAGAATAGAAAACGAAGAAGAACAATCATCCATGCTGAAAAATCAACTGATGGTTTTAACGAAGTTCTCCCCTCGCCCTATCGTTAACTTTTTAAAAACCAACTACGAGCTTTTCGTAGACATTAACAGCACTTTGTGGCTTTATGATGAAAATGAGGGCGTGTGGTTACAGGATGCTGAGCCTTTTATAGAAAATATACTACGATTAAAAATCTTACCCGATAACCTTTTAAAAACGTGGCATGTTAAGGAAATTATCCAAGACCTCAAAGGAGTTCTAATAAAAAACGAGTATTTACCACAGTCACCGCCGGAATTGATACCATTTAACAATGGAGTTTATAATTTAAAAACAGCAGAATTAAATCCATACGAACCTGAGTATTTTTTCACAAGTAAATTGCCTACAAACTTCAGTCCTAAAGCAGAAAGCCAGCTAATAGAAAAAACATTTGAGAAAATTATGGATGATCCTACAGTACTATACCAATTATGCGGCTACACGCTTTATCGTGCTTACCCATTACAGTTATTTTTCATTTTGTACGGCGATGGAGGCAATGGAAAGAGTGTGTTTACAGAAACGCTCACTGCTATGTTAGGCTCGCACAATGTTTCAAATGAAACATTGAAAGATATACTCGAAAATCGCTTTTCAGTAGCCGAGTTGTTTAAAAAATTCGCAAACATTTCCGGTGATGAAGGCTATTTGGCTATAAAAGACAGTTCGAAACTCAAATTTTTAACCGGCGGTGATAGAATTAGAGCAGAAAGAAAAAACAAACATCCTTTCAAATTCAAAAATTTTGCAAAAATTATCATAAATACTAACCAACTGCCCAGAACCAATGATAAGACTTACGCCTTCTTCAGAAGAGTAGCGTTGATAGAATTTAAAAATAAATTTGAAGGTAAAAAAGCAGATCGTTTTTTGATACAAAAAATAACAAGCAACCCAGAAAACCTTGAATTTTTAGCATATCAATCCGTTCTACACCTGCACGAGTTATTAGACAAAAATTTTGCAAATTTCGCGGCATTAGAGAAAACGGAGAAAATCAGGGAAAAATATGAGAAACTTGCAAATCCAATTGAAGTATTCTTACACACTTATACATTTACCTGTAGCGATTACATTCCAAAAAGTTCTTTCACAAAAGTGTTGAACGATTGGTTGAGAAAAAACGGCTTAAGAGAACTCAGCGAGAAAAAGATTACAAAAGAGATGCATGATCTCGGCTACAAAGACGGATATACCCGAACAATAAACGGAAAAACGCAAAGAATTTGGGAGAATATATGCTTTATCAGGGAGCTTCTAAACCAGCTATACAACAGTATTGATAAAAGTATAGAAGTTGACGATGAGGGAAATATAGATGAAATTCCGTTTTGAAAACGTTAGCAGGCCAGCAAGCAGGGTTTTCAGCTGGCCTGTGGGTTTCTTGCTTACAAAGATTATATCAAAAAGCGCATTAGAAAGCAAATTAAAGCGAAGATACAGGTTGAGCACTATAAAAGCCTTGTTTCCATCTAAAGAGGCGTTATTTCCATCTAAAGAAAAAAAGTTCTTTCTTTTAGTTGGATTAGATGGTTGCCACGCCTTTGTCACGGATGTCACGCTATCACGGGTAATTCATATTAACCCTATACCTCTACGTATAGCGTTCAATAGAAATTTACTGTGTACGCGTGACAAACGTGACATTCCTATTCTGACGCTATTTCCAGAGATCGACTTTTGTCACTTGACACACTTCAAGGGTTCGTTTCCCGTGACAAAAACAAAAAAATCCTTCTTTTTAGCTGTAAAAACTCTCTCATTTTACAAAGCCATTTTCAGTTTTCCTTGTCATGACAACGATTGCAAGTGTCACGGGAAACACTTTTATTTAAAAATCGCAAAAACCATAAAAAATGCCAAAGAACTCACAAAAACTACCACCAGCGACATGCAGTGCCTACAACGGTTAATGGAGATATGCATCGATCTGGGCACAGAATTCTACATCACCGGGTATTCTGAATGGCACACAGATACACTCAAGCTTGTAATTAAAAACCCTAATAGAAAGGAGGGCTAATTTATGGAGAAATTCACACAGTTTAAACTGGAAGAGCACGTTGTTATTGGTAATGTTTTAAAAATCCTAAAGAGCGAATTGATGTTATCTCGTGATGATTTAGTTCAGATGTATAGCAAATCCAACAGCTTTGTCAAGCAGTTAGAGAAAACCATTAACAAGTTAGATGATGTCAAGTGTTTCATGAACAAAATTTTACAGCATGATTATCCATCGTTAAATGATGATTACTCGAGTGTTTACTGTGGCAAATATCCTTATGAGTTTCCTGAAGATTTAAGCAAACTTAAACAGGTGATAACAAGGCCGGATGTTTAATCCGGCCTAATCTAACCGAAAGGAGGCATGTATGACCAAAGAACTGCTAATCGAAACATTACTGGCTTTGGTGCTTTACCTTTCCATTATATCATTTGATATTAACATTTTCTACCTGTTCCAATGACCTTTAAGCAACGCTTAAGTATCGGCTCTATAGGTGAGGCCATAATCAAGGATTACCTCATATCTAAAGATTGGGTGGTGTATGCTCCTCTCAACCACCCGCACCCCTTTGACTTTTTATGCTACAAGGATGGCAAATCGTTCATAGCCGAAGTGAAAACCAAAACTGTAATGAATAAATACTTTGCAACAGGTATTCCCATAAGCCACTACAACACCTACAAGCAGTTTCAAACACAATACAATATACCTGTGTTCATCTTCTTTGTTGACACCAGTTTAGGGTTTATCTACGGCAATTACTTGGATGAGCTTGAGAAACCCACCAAACTAAGGGAAGAGGGAACGGTTGTTCACTACCCCCTTATTATGCAGAAAAGCGGTGTCATCGTGTTTCCTATTGTTAACATGCGAATGATAGCGCCTATAAGCCTAATAAACAGCTCTGGTGCGCATTGATGCTTGTAATCGATGAATTGATCGAATGTGCCTAACTTTAGCGTTCTACGGGCGTTTATTTAGATGTGAGAGCATTAGCAAATAGTGTTCCGTTGGTAAAAAAGCAAAAAATTTGGTGAAGGGGCTTTAAAAACACAACCGGTCATGCTCGCTTTTGCCCCTACCCCTTGCACAAAAAAGAATTCTTTTGCTCCCTTATATCCAACCTACTCACTCCCCTTCTTGAACTGCACAACCTTATTATCAAGCATCCCTGTGATGCTTTCAACCGCATAACGCTTTGTATATGGTGATAAATGCGAGTACCTCTCTGTCATCTCAATGCTCTTGTGTCCCATGAGCTTCGATACTGTGTATAGTGGGACGCCCTTCATTACAAGCCAGCTTGCAAAGGTATGGCGTAATGTGTGGAACACAACCTTATCTTTTCTATCCTCAACGCCGTCGTTGAGGCCGAGCTTATCCACAGCTCTGATGAACGCACTCGATATGTGGCCGATCCGTTTACCATACTTACTTTTAAACACCAGTTCATTAGGTTTTCCTTTCTTAGGTGCTAAAATCTCCCTCACTTCATCCGTTATATATGCCACACGATCCTCTTTGTTCTTTGGGTTCTTAATGTGTATTATGCCGTTTTCTAAATCTATGTCGCCAAACTTTAGGTTAAATATCTCACCTGCTCTCATGCCGGTGAATAAACTAATACAAGCAATCTCATAGGTTTGAACGCTTCTCTTTTTTAATTCATCCAACAGCATTTTAGCTTCCGTAGGTGTCAAGAACCTCAACCTTTGGTTATTCAGCTTTTCCATCTTTACTTTAGTTGCAGGATTAACGCCTCTGAACATATCCCACTGAATAGCTTTGTTAAACACTTGCCTAACAACGGCTATACAGTAATTAGCAGTTCTTTTTGACCGGCCATGATCCTTAACATACTTTTTGATCCTCTCCAAATCAAATGCCGTTATATCCTTTACTGCTTTCCTTCCGATTATGGGCTTAATCCAGAGCCGGTATAACTGTTCCTCAAGTTTTACTGTTCGTTGTTTCTTGTGATCGTTGTTTGGCAGGTAGTAGTTGTAAAAGAAGTCCTCGAACGATATACCTACTTTTCGCTTCTCTTGGATCGTAATTACCTCATCACCTAAACGGATGGATTTTACTCGTTCGTTGCGTATTAGTTGTGCTTGTTGTGGTGTGATGCCTTCGGATGCCCTACCGATCTTCTCTGTTATGGTTTTGCCTTGTAAGTTCTTATAGCGGATGTAGTATGTTTTATCCTGTAAAGTCTCATAAACGAATATACCCGGAAATTTCTTTACACTCTTAAACTTGCTCATAAACACCTCCTGTAAAATTGGCTACAAAAATGTTAAATTTTTTGCACCATCTAAGGATGAAAGATGCGTAAAACGGCAAAACGAGTGGCATATCCTTTGTGCATTTTTTGCACCTATTTTACACCAAGAGTGCAAAAAACGGGTCTAAACGATAAAGATTAGCAACAAAAATAATTCAGAATTGCGAAAAACTTTTGCATAAGAAAAATTAGCGATTTTAGAAATCCTTATAAAAACAAGCAAAAGCGGTAATATGTTCTTGACTTAAAATATGCTCTCTGCTATAACTACCAGCGGAGAGGTGGCCGAGCGGTCGAAGGCGGCTGACTCGAAATCAGCTGTACGCATTACGCGTACCGCGGGTTCGAATCCCGCCCTCTCCGCCATTCTTGACAAAATCAGATAGATTATATATTGTTAATCACAGAAATTATTGGCATTAACAAGAGGTGATGTTATGAGACGTTTTGTAATTGCGTTTTTTGCAATGTTTTTCTTGTTAGCAACGACTGTGTTTGCTAAACAAATTGAAATTGGCGTTTACCTTTCTCTGACTGGTCCTATAGCTGCTTGGGGGCAGCTGGAGTTAGAGGGCATAGAAGTCGCACATACATTAAAGCCATGTATCGGCGGCAATCAAGTTAAATTGACTGTACTTGATGTTAACAGTAAACCTGAAGGTGCGGCTTTAAGCGCTGAAAAATTTGCTTCTTTAGGAATTAGGTACGTTATTGGGCCGGTAGCCACACCGATGGCCTTATCTGCTTTACCCATTCTTGAAAGGAACAAGATAGTCGATGTTATACCCACAGCTAACGGCTCTGGTCTTGTTAAAAACAGACATTTTGCTTCAAGGGTATGCTTGACCAACGACGTACAGGCACGTGTGATGGCAAATTACATATTTACAGCTGGATTGAAACGGGGTGTTATAGTAGAGGATGTTACGTCTGAATATTCAGTTGATTTGGCTAAAAGATTTAAGGTTTATTTTGAGAAAGATGGCGGCAAAATTCTAATGGTTTATAAAACCCAATTTAGCCAAAGGGATTTTACACCAATAGTAACGGATATAAAAAGGTTAAATCCAGATTTTATTTACTTCACAAATTACTACAACACGATCGCACTGTTTTTAATCCAATTGAGGCAAATGGGGTTAAGCCAAAAGGTATTTGCTGGTTCTGCAGCTTCTTCTCATGCTTTGATAAAAATAGCCGGAAAAAATGCTGAAGGCTTAGTGTTTACCGATGATTTTGATCCGTTAATACCACAGGGAAGTTTGGCTAAAGAATTTATCAAAAGATTTAAGGAAAGGTTTCACAGATTGCCAGATTCAGCAGAGGCCTTAGCCGCAGATTCCTATCTCCTGTTACTCAAAGGAATAGAAAAATACGGTATGGATACACAAAAAGTCGCGCAATTCGTAAGAAATACGATGTTTTATGGAATTACGGGGAAGATCATAATCAAAAATGGTGAAGTTAAGAGGACCGTTGTTTTACGACAGGTTAAAGATGGAAAATTTATCCCCGTTGCTGTCTATGAGCCATGAGAATTGGTAAATGGAATAAAAATGGGGTAATTGACAAATGGAAAAAGGGGGCAAGAACCCCCCTTTAAGTTTCTATTCGATTGTTACAAGTTTTGCATCGGCTTCGATTGTATCACCGTCTTTTATGAATACCTCTGTTACCTTTCCATCTTTTGGAGACTTAATCTCGTTCTGCATTTTCATGGACTCAAGTATCAACAGCACGTCACCCTCTTTAACTTCATCGTCAACCTTAACTTTAACCTCAACGACTTTACCGGGCATCTCGCTTTTAACGGTGTAAGCGCCCTCAAGACCACCAGCACCGCCACGTTTCTCCAACATGCGCTTTTTCAGCTCGTCCATTACCTCAATCTTAAATAGGTCGCCCTCGTTGTACACATGGTAAATACCGTCTTTATAGTCTAAGTCGATTTCGTAGGATTTTCCATTTATGATGAGAGAATATACAGAGAACTCTGTCAATTGAGCGTCGACTATGTATGGGGTTTCATCGATTATCACTTCGTATTTATTATCTCCGACTTCTTTTACCTCAATTTTATACTCCACATTATCTAACGTTGCTATATACATAACTCATCTCCTTCCTTTTACGTTGAATATTTGTATATATCGCCGAAGCTTGTTCCAAATATAGCCGCCCTTCTGCCTGACTCTTTCCACGGACTACCGTATGAGCATGTCTCTTTGAACTCAAGCAACTTCTTCGCGAGCTCTTTTTCTCTTAAGTATTCCTTGATCGCCGCAGCGGCCAAAGCAGCCTCTTTTGAGCCTTCCCTCTTTTGTGGTTCTGCCAAGACCTCTTTGTCTATAAATTCCGTTGAGATGTCGCCTTTTATGAAGTCTTCGTTTCTCATCACCTTTTGATGGAACGGAATGGTTGTTTTTATGCCTTTAACAACGAACTCTTTTAAAGCCCTTTGCATTCTTGCTATTGCTGCATCCCTCGTTTCGTCCCACACAACTAATTTTGCTATCATTGGATCGTAGTAGAGTGGCACTTCACCGCGTGAGTAAATGCCACTATCAACCCTAACGCCAGGACCTCCGGGTAATCTTAAACCAGTGATAAATCCAGGCGATGGCATAAAGTTGTTATCCGGGTCTTCAGCATAGATTCTGCACTCAATTGCATGACCTATTTGCTTGATATCCTCTTGTTTGTAAGGTATGGGTTTGCCTTCTGCTATCTCAATTTGTAGCTTAACAATGTCAATACCAGTAACCATCTCTGTTACTGGGTGCTCAACCTGCAACCTTGTATTAACCTCCAAGAAGTAGAAATTCATATCTTTGTCAACCAAGAATTCTACAGTTCCAACACTGTCGTAATTAGCAGCTGCCACTGCTTTGATTGCGGCTTCACCCATCTTGTGTCTAACTTCGTCATTGATAGCCATAGAAGGTGATTCTTCTATAACCTTCTGATGCCTTCTTTGAATTGAGCACTCCCTTTCAAATAGATGGATCGCATTTCCGTATTTGTCGCGAGCTATCTGGATTTCCACGTGTCTCGGTTTGACAATTGCCTTCTCAATATACATTCTGTCATCACCAAAAGCGCTTAATGCTTCACCTTTTGCAAGGTCATAAACCTCCTTAAATTCCTCAGGTGAATGGATCAACCTCATTCCTTTACCGCCACCGCCAGCAGATGCTTTGAACATGATTGGATAACCGACCTCTTCGGCCACTTTCAATGCATGCTCTAAGCTTTCAACAGGATCTTTGGTTCCTGGAACTACAGGAACGCCGGCTTCCATCATCTTTTGTCTTGCACGTGTCTTATCTCCTAATATGTACATCGATTCGGTGTTTGGACCAATGAATGTGATGCCTGCTTCTTCACATGCTTTCACGAACTCGGAATTTTCAGCTAAAAATCCGTAGCCTGGGTGAACTGCGTCGCAGCCGCTTTTTACGGCTACTTCTACAATTTTATCTATTCTCAAATAGGATTCCGCAGCTGGAGAAGGACCAATATAATAAGCCTCATCTGCATATCTCACGTGCAGGGCATTTCTATCTGCATCAGAATAAACAGCCACCGTCTCTATACCCATCTTCCTACACGCACGGGCAACCCTGATTGCTATCTCTCCCCTGTTTGCAATTAAAACCTTTTTAAATTCTTTAACTTTAACCATTACTTGCCTCCCTCTTTATAGCGGAATGTTTCCGTGTTTCTTTGGAGGATTGGATTCCCTCTTATTCCTTGTAAGCTCCAAAGCCTGTATTAGTTTCAGCCTTGTATCTGCTGGATCGATGATTTCGTCTAAGTAGCCCAAACCAGCAGCTATGTATGGATTTGCGAATTTATCCCTGTACATTTGAACGAGCTCTGCTTTCTTCTGCGCTGGATTTTCTGCTTCTGCAAGCTCTCTCCTGTAAAGAATGTTAACAGCTCCATCTGGGCCCATAACGGCAATCTCTGCAATTGGATATGCATAGTTTACGTCAGCCCTAAAGTGTTTAGATGCCATAACGTCGTACGCACCGCCGTATGCCTTCCTTACAATCAATGTAATCTTTGGAACTGTGGCTTCAGCATAGGCATAGAGGAGTTTTGCACCGTGTACGATAACACCGTTGTGCTCTTGAGCAACACCTGGCATGTATCCTGGCTGATCCTCAAATGTGATTATTGGTATATTAAAGGCATCGCAGAACCTTATGAACCTTGCCGCCTTAATGGCAGCTTTGTAATCCAATGCACCAGCGAAGAATTGCGGATTGTTTGCTATAATACCTACGCTTCTTCCACCCAACCTTGCAAAACCTATTATCATGTTCTTAGCGTAGTTTTCTTGGATTTCAAAGAAGTATCCATCGTCCACAACCTTTTTTATTAGGTCTTTCATGTTGTAAGGCTTCATTGGGTCCGCTGGTACTAAGTCATAAATGGATTCTTCCCTTCTATTTGGTGGATCATCTGTTGGTTTGAATGGTGGATCTTCCATGTTGTTTTGAGGTATGAACTGCAAGAGCTCCCTAACAAGCATTAAAGCATCTTCGTCGTTTTCAGCAGCAAAGTGAGCTACCTGCGTCTTTGTTGTGTGAACCTCTGCGCCACCTAAGTCCTCTTTTGTTATTTTTTCTCCTGTAACAGCTTCTATTACGTCTGGTCCTGTTATGAACATAAAGCTTGTGTTTTTAACCATAATCGTGAAGTCCGTCACTGCGGGAGAATATACTGCACCACCTGCTGTAGGACCCATTATAACTGAAATTTGAGGGATAACACCCGAGAACATCACGTTCCTTAAGAAAATGTCAGCGTATCCTGCCAAAGACTCAACGCCCTCTTGAATCCTTGCACCACCTGAGTCATTTAAGCCAATTACAGGTGCACCAACCTTTGCTGCCAAATCCATAATCTTGCAGATTTTTTTGGCATGAGCTCCGGATAAAGATCCGCCAAAGACGGTAAAATCTTGACTAAAAACAAATACAAGTCTACCGTCAATCGTTCCGTATCCCGTTACAACACTGTCGCCAAGGATCTTTTGTTTGTCCATTCCAAAGTCTGTACATCTGTGTGTTACAAATTTGTCGAACTCCACGAAACTACCTTCGTCCAACAGTAGCTTAATTCTTTCCCTTGCTGTGAGCTTGCCCTGAGCATGTTGCTTTTCAATCCTTTTTAGACCGCCCCCCAATTCAGCTTGCTCTTCCAACTTTTTCAGTTCCTCAAGCTTATCGCGCATTTGAAAAACCTCCTATAACCAATTTTCTTGAACAATATACTCAAAAACAATCAAAGTGTCAATAAATATGTTTCACCAGTTGTTAATATTTTATCTTTGATTTCTAAATATTGAAAAAACTAAAGATTTTTTTTCAAAAAATGAAAAATTTTTAAGCAACGCCATTTATATTTGAAAAAGGCAAGGTTTTTTGTATCATTTGATCAATTAAGTTGTGGAGGATAGCCATGAAATTGGATCTGGGTGTTTTTAGGGAATATGACATAAGAGGCATATGGGGCGAAAATATCGATAGGGTTTTTGGCTTTGTGTTGGGTGTTACCTTTAGTAAGTATTTAAGGGAGAAACTCAATAAAGACAGGATCTCTGTTAGTATTGGCTACGATGCACGTCTATCTTCTAAAGACATATTTGACGCGCTAACAAAGGGATTTAACTCTCAAGGTGTAAAGGTGTTTGATATTGGCCTTGTCCCAACGCCTGTTCAGTACTTTTCACTTTTCAATCTCAACGTTGACGGTGGTGTGATGATAACAGCCTCTCATAACCCAAAAGAGTACAACGGTTTTAA
>WFQR01000164.1 GCA_015486955.1 Hippea sp.
CTTCTTAAGCGTAGTAATACAGCACGAAATCGATCACCTGAATGGTAGGCTGTTTATAGACCATCTCTCACCAACACAAAAGTTGGTGTTCAAAAAAGAGTGGAAGAAATTACAAAAGGAAAGGGAAGAAGGTAAGTGAAAATACTCTTCTTTGGCACAAGCAGATTTGCGGTAGAACCATTAAAGGCTCTTGTTGAGTCTCTGTCGTTAGATGTTGTTAGTGTCGTAAGCACGCCCGATGCTATAGGTAAAAGGGGTAAAAAACTCATCCAGCCGCCGGTCAAAGAAGAAGCCTTAAAATACGGTCTTGAAGTATTCCAACCAGAAAAACTAAAAGATGGAGCTACGGTAAAAAAAATACAAAGCTATAGTGCGGATATCTTTGTTGTCGTATCGTACGGTAAATTCATACCCGACGTGTTGCTACAGATACCAAAATTGGGGTCGATAAACATACACCCATCGCTTTTGCCCAAATACAGGGGCCCATCGCCCATCAATTTTGCATTACTAAACGGCGATAGATACACAGGTGTTTCGATAATATCTGTAACAAACAAGATGGACGCTGGAGACATCTATATGCAATGGGTTGAAAGGATAAACGATTACGACAACTATACAACACTACACGACAGGCTCTCAAAAATCGGCGCACAGATGGTTCTATGCACACTCGAAAACTTCGATAAGATCAAACCAATGCCTCAGGATGAAAAATTTGCCACGTATACTCGGATTATCAAAAAAGAGGATGGCTTGATTGACTTTAAAAATGAAACAGCCGTTGAAATCATAAATAAAATCAAGGCATTTTACGAATGGCCCACAGCCTATTTCTTCTACAACGGCAAGCAGTTCAAGGTCTTTGACGCTGAATTTGTGGAATTAGAAGAAAATCAGCCGGCAAAGGTCATTGAGGTAACAAAGAAGAGACTCGTTATAGGCTGCAAGGAAAATGCAATATCGATCAAGACCATACAGCCCCAATCGAAGAAGGTCATGGACATACAGGCATTCTTAGCTGGCTACAAGTTCAATGTCGGCGAGATTATACAGTAAAGCCCTACCCTTTTTAAGCATCCCCCTAATACTTGCCTACTACTTCTCGTGGCTATCGTTTGTAGCTCTAATTCCCCTTTTTCTCTTTTTTGAAAACAAACAATACATAAAGCCAACCGTATCCACCTTTTTGCCTTTTCTGATATTTATTTACAGCGGCATATACAAAAGCACGCACACATACTACGGCCTGTTCTCTGCAATTTCTGTCATTCTTGTTCTTTTGCTTTCACTGTATCATCTCTTGTATCTCTTGCTTGGCAGTTGGTTTTTTAAAAAGAGCAATCTCCCCCTGCCCTTTTTTGCCCTATTTTTTGTTTCATCGGAGTTTTTGAAAGATAAATTGCTATACGGTATGCCGCTTGGTAATTTGAGCATTTTAATCTACAACCTTCCATTTTTTATAAAAGATGCGTCAATCTTCGGTTCATTATACATTGATTTTAAAATAATTATCGTTAATCTGGCTTTGTACTACATCTTTAAAAAGAACATTAAAATGGCTGTGATCCTAATTTTGCCCATTCTTCTAATCAACCTAATACCCTATCCAAAGCCCATAAAACAGTTCAAAACATCGATAGATATCGTCCAGGGTAACATACCGCAAAATCAAAAGTGGGAAGAGCAGTATTTAGAAAGAAACCTTAAGAGATACCTAAGCTTAAGCAACGGACTAAAGGCAGATGTGGTGGTTTGGCCTGAGTCAGCATACCCATACCTCTTTGACCCAAGAACAGCTGTAAGCATAAAAAATCTCATTGATAACAACACATTTGCCTTACTCTTCGGAGCTCTAACCAAAAACAACGACGATTACTACAATTCCATTGTTTTTTACACAAAAAAACGCATCGATTACTATTACAAAAGAAAACTCGTGCCGTTTGCAGAATTCATACCCTTTGCCAAGCTCTTGGGATTAGAGGAATACAACTTTTCAAAGGGTAAAAAAGGTGTGATTTTTGAGTACAAAAACTTAAAAATTGCGCCCCTTATATGCTATGAAGAAAATTTCGCCTATCTAAGCAGGCAGTACAAACTATCCGGAGCAAACCTAATTGCCGTTTTCACAAATGATGCGTGGTTTGATAAAACCCCGACATTTAGCCTATTTCCAAGAAGCGATATTTACAGGAGTGTTGAAAATCGTGTGTGGCTTGTAAGAAGCGCAAACACAGGCACAAGCTTCGTTATAAACCCCGAAGGAAAAGTATTTGAAGAGATTAAGCCAGATACAATGGGCGTTTTAAAAGCAAACCTAAACCTGACAATCTATAAACCCACTTTCTATGACAAATTTGGTTGGCTTTTCGGGTATGTTTCAATGGGCGTTTCTATACTTTTACTTTTCTATAGAAGACGTACAAACCAAAAAGCATAAGAACGATATTGGGCAAATAGATGGGCCAGATCAAGCCGTGAGATTTAAAAAGGGACTGACCTAACATCAAGAGTATGTAGAACAAAAAGAAAAATAGTAAGCTTACGGCAATGCCACCACTTTTACCACCACGAGAGAAGGTTATGCCGAAGCTAAAGGCAATTAAAGACAGCGGAAATATACTCAAGGAAAGAGAAATTATCTTGTTTATCTTAAAAAGCGCTTCCCTATCATGCGCCTTCTTGTAATACTCAAAGAGTTGAGATATTGTCATATACTTGATATCCGTGTTGTTCTCGCTTTGCGTGGGTTTCTTTAGCAAAAAAGCCACTTGATACTCTTCAAAATCACCGTACTCCCAACTGTTTCTTTCAACACTGCACATCTTTACGTCGTAGAATGTTGCCAAGACACCGTTCTTTATGTCACTTAGTTTACCCCTCTTTGCCACAAAAACCTTACCTCCACTTGCAAAAAACACGCCAAACAAATCCCTATGATTGGCAGAAAGGCTCTTTACCCACAAACTTCCTCCCAAGTTGTTGTAGAACATCTGGGGCTTTAAGCTCACATACACCTTGTTTCTAAAGGTCTTTTCAAGCTCGTGTTTATAGCTCAACCTCGAGGGATAGGCAACATACGAAATGTCATAGAAGAGTATGCCAAAAACCACAATCGAGAACAAAAAAGAGGGCAAGAATACGCGGTACAGGTTAATACCAGAACTCCTCAACGCTGTAATCTCCGAGTTGTTTGACATCTCCGTGTAAACGTAGTTTATGGCAATGGTCAGTGCCATTGGTATTGTAAAAATGGACAGGAAAATACTTATGTAGCCCAGTATTTTAAACAGTGTGGCAAGAGACGAACCGCGCGCAAATAGTACATCGTAAATCTTCACAATATCCCCTATCATCATGACGGCTGTTATAATCAGAAAAGAGATGAAAAAGGACGAAACTATGTTTTTCAAAATGTAAATGTCTATCTTTTTAAGCATCTAAAAACCGTAAATCCTTGCAAGAATTTGTGCACCGACAAAGACATAAACAATCGCTGATAGTGAAAGATAAGGACCAAAGGGAATTTTCTGGCTCATACTGGCCTTACCCAAAGCCATGAGGATTATGCCAACGAAACTACCAAAAAGGGAAGCAACAAACAGCGTAAACAAAACACCCTTTATACCAATAAAAGTACCCAAAGCGCCAAGCAGCTTTATATCGCCACCGCCCATTGCCTCTTTTTTAAATATTGCTTTGCCCAAAATGGCAACAAAAAGCAACAGGACAAAACCGAAAGCAAAGCCAACAATTGAATGCACAAGTGCATGTTTGTAGAGACCAAAAATCAGGCCAACAAAAGCCAAACCAAGACTTATCCTATCGGGAATAATGTAATGAAACAGGTCTATGAAGCTTCCGACAATGAGCATATAACCAAAAATCAGGTAAAATGCAAAATCCACAGTCAAGCCAAA
>WFQR01000165.1 GCA_015486955.1 Hippea sp.
GGTGAAAGTCTACGTCCAAGTCGCCCTTTGCCTTAACTTGCAAATCAATACATGAGTGTTTTGAGAATGCCTCTAACATGTGGTTGAAAAATCCAATGCCCGTGTCGATTTCGTATTCGCCTTTGCCGTATAGATCCAGCGTTACGTCTATAGACGTTTCCTTTGTTGCCCTTTTTAGGTTTATCTTCATCTGTCCCTCTCAACAACGAGTTTTGCGATGTACTTAAGCTCATCCGCTCCATCCAAGCCATCGATTTCCTCTATTGCCATGTCCTTGAGCTTCTGTGCCATCTGGTAGGATTTCTCAAGACCGTATGTTTTTGGATAGGTTAGGGTGTTATTGATCTCGTCAACCTTTTTCTTACCCAGTTTTTTCTCATCGCCCACAACATCTAAGTAATCGTCGATTATCTGGAAAGCCACACCGATGTATAGGCCAAATTGCTCAAGCCTCTTTAAGATCGTTTCGCTTGCGTTTCCGCAAAGAGCCCCGCAGATAACACTTGCCTGTATAAGCTTTGCCGTTTTGTGCTTGTGTATGAAATTTACAAGCCTTTTGTTGGAATAGCCCTTTAGCCTTTCGCGAGCCGTCAAAACATCCACAACTTGGCCTACTACCATGCCACCGATGCCTGCATTATTGGATAGCCACTGTATTATCTTTACCTTTTTTGTGTCGTCTATCGGGGCATTGGCAATGACGTTGAACGTGTAGGTGTTTAAGCCGTCGCCCGCAAGGAGTGCTAAATCCTCGCCAAAAACCTTGTGATTTGCAGGCTTTCCACGCCTAAAATCATCGTTGTCCATAACGGGTAGATCGTCGTGGATCAAAGAATAGGCATGCAAAAGCTCTATTGCCGATGCTATATGAACCAAATGCTCCTCTTTTGCGCCTGTTATTTTGCCCGCACTGAACACAAGCATTGCCCTTATGCGCTTTCCACCGCTCTTTGGCGTGTAGAACAGGGCTTCCTGAAAAACCTTGGGGAAAATCCGCCTTCTTGATAGTTCCTCTATAAAATTGTCCGTTATCTCCTTGTAGTGTTTTAAGGTTTCCACTATTCGAAATCCTCAGTCTCTAATTTGCCGTTTTTAACACCCGTAATCAGTTTTACCCTGTTCTGAGCCTCCTGTAGTTTTTTAGAGCAGTAATCCACAAGTTTCATGCCCTCTTCGTATAGGTTTATTGCCTCATCCAGTGCAATGTCTTCCCTTTCCAACAGCTTTGCTATCTGTTCAAGCCTCTTTAGGGCCTCTTCAAAATTTTTCACTTACAAACTCCAATAGATAATGTCATCTCTCAGTGTATTTTTATCAACAACGCCCTTAATGTCAACAAAAACCCCGTTCTTATCTGTGAGTTCCATAAAATCTTTAATATTTTTCAAGAATTTTTCGTGTTTTACAGCCAAAATCACAAGATCATACCTGTCTTTAGGCTCATCTATCAAGTCAATTCCGTATTCCCTTTTAACCTCATCCTTGTATGCAAGTGGATCGTGAACGTCCACATTTAAGCCGAAGTCCTTAAGCTCTCTGACTATGTCAACAACCTTACTGTTCCTTATATCAGGGACGTTTTCTTTAAACGTTATACCCAAAACCAGTGCTTTGGAGCCGAGAACCGTCCTACCGCTTTTAATGAGCTTTTTTACCGATTCCTTTGCAACGTATTCACCCATGGTGTCGTTTATGCGCCTACCGGCGAGTATTACCTCCGGGTGATACCCCACCTCTTGGGCTTTGTATGTCAAATAGTACGGATCAACACCTATACAGTGACCGCCCACAAGACCCGGTTCAAATGGTAAAAAATTCCACTTTGTTTTGGCCGCCTCAAGTACGGCGTAGGTATTTATGCCCATTATGTTAAAGATTTTTGATAATTCATTCATCAAGGCTATATTCAAATCCCTCTGTGTGTTTTCTATGACTTTTGCTGCCTCTGCCGTTTCTATGGATTCTGCTATAAAGATGTTATCGTTGTTTATCTTGCCGTAGATTTTGGCCAAAAACTCGGCAGTTTCTTTGGTGCATCCGCTCACCACTTTGGCTATTTTGTCCAAAGTGTGAACCTTATCGCCAGGGTTGATCCTTTCAGGGGAATAACCCACGAAAAAGTCCTCGCAGGCCTTTAAGCCCGATGTTTTTTCTATAACGGGTGCGCACTCCTGCATTGTGCAGGTTGGATAGACCGTTGATTCGAAAACAACCGTATCACCCTTTTTTATGTGTCTGCCTACGGTTTCAGAAGCTGAAAGCAGAGCCCTTAGGTCTGGCAGTTTGTGGTTGTCTATTGGTGTTGGCACGGCAACGATGAATAGGCTTGCCTCGTCCAATATGTTTTCGTCGCTTGAAAACTCAATGCCGTATTTTAAAAAATCAACGCCGTTTAACTCACCCGTTGAGTCGATGCCCCTTTTTAACTCCTCGATGCGCTCCTTCTTTAGATCAAACCCTATTGTTTTAAAGTGTTTTGAGAGATGATATAGTAGTGGCATGCCCACATAGCCTAAGCCGATCACGGCAATCTTTTTTACACCCTTCTCAAAATCCTTAAACATCTTTAACCTCACATACCTAAGATTTTAAAAACTATTGAAGCTACAATCCTATATGCGCCAAAGCCAACGAGTGTAAAGCGTGAAACAAAGCTAATAAATGTTTTGACAGCCAAAATTGCTGAAAAGAATGAGACAACGAAACCTATAGCTATCAGGTGCCACTGGTGCGCATTTATGTATAGACCGCTTTTTAAAATATCATAACCCGTTGCTGCAAACATCGTTGGTATGGCAAGTAAAAACGAGAACTCAACGGCTTCCTTTCTTGAAAGTCCTACAAACATACCACCGATTATACTCGATGCCGAACGAGACGTTCCAGGGATGACAGCCAAAGATTGAACAAGGCCAACTATTGCAGCCTTTGTGTAGCTTGTGTCGTTTATATTTTGCTTTGGTGGATGCTTCTTAAAGTAGCTTTCAAAGATTATTATCAAAACACCACCGATGAACAGTGAGTAAACGACAATGTGCGGATTGAAAAGGTACGTCTTTATGATTTTGTAAAGCAAAAAACCAACAATGCCGGTAGGAACGAATGCGAAGATGATCCTTTTCCATAACTCAAAGTCCCTTTTTAGCCTATTGAAGTATAAAAACACAACGCTCAAGATGGCACCCAGCTGTATTATGATTTCGAAGCTTTTTGTGAAGTTTGTCTGTGGTATACCTAAAAGCTTGCTTGCTATGATGAGATGCCCCGTTGAAGAAATAGGTAAAAACTCTGTCAATCCTTCAACAATTCCCAAAATGATTGCATCTATTACACTCATTTGACCCCCTAAAAGCTTTCCTCGATAAAACCACTTAAGATTACGCAATCGTTTAGATAAACGCAAGCCACTTGTCCCGGCGCCGGTGCAAA
>WFQR01000166.1 GCA_015486955.1 Hippea sp.
CCAATTTAATAAAATCGGAAGCTGGATTGAAGTCGGTAATAGACATTCCGCCTGCACACTTTTGGAGGTAGTCATGTTTGAGAACCTAAAGGTATGGATAAATGGCTCATTCGTTAATTGGAACGAGGCAAATGTTCACATTCTATCCCATAGCTTCAGTAGGGCAAGTGCCATATTTGACGTAATGGGGTTTCATGAAACACCTAAAGGAACGGCAATTTTTAGGGTTGATAAATACATTGATCGCTTCTTTAGAAGCGCAGAGCTTCTCTATATGAAAATACCCTATTCAAAAGACGAAATTAAAGAAGCAATAAAGAAAAGCATAAGGGCAAACAACTTAACAAAGGGGCTTGTTAAGATTATGGGTTATTACAGCGAGCAGGCCATTGTTTCTTTGGTGCTTGACGATCCAATCGACGTGGCCATATTTGTAATACCAGAGATTGATGATCCTGAGCTTAACAAAACCGAACCCCTGAAGGTTTGTTTCTCATCTTGGCGAAAGATACACCCGAAGACCGTTCCTGTCGAAGCCAAAGCATGCTCAAATTACCTAAACGGCGCACTAATCAGAAGGGAAGCAATGAAAAGGGGGTTTGATCTTGGTATTTCTCTAACAACAGAGGGCTATGTTGCTGAAGGTTCGATAGAATCTGTGTTCATGGTAAAGGATGGTATACTCAAAACGCCAAAAACAGGCAACATACTGCTCAGTATAACACGCATGTCGGTTTTTGATGTGGCAAAATCCATAGGCATAGAAACGCAAGAGGAAGATCTTTTACCATCTGATTTCTTACAGGCAGATGAAATATTCACATCACATACAGGTATTAAGGTTAACCCTGTGAAACAGATAGAAAGTAGGGTGTTAGACCCTGTTCCTGGTGAGATCACAGCGAAACTATCAAAGGCTTTCGAGGATATACTAAATCTTAAAAACGAAAAATTCCTAAACTGGCTCGAGTTTGTTTAAATGCCACCACTTTTGAGTATCTCGATAATTGTATTCTATCTGTCAATACTCATAAACCTATTTTTTTACTTTCAGCTTGCAAAAAAGGACAGCCGTTTTAAAAACCTCTCATCCATTGGCGTATTAACGGCATTCACAATCGGTTCTTTCTTGCTTCTCAACGGCTTTGCCTTAAAAACGATAGTATCCACATTGCCATTAATGCTATACGGATTTGCAATAGACTTTGGTAAAACGGAACACAGGCTGTTATCAGAAACTTTAAGCTTGCTTTTAAGCACTATTGCAATTGGGCTCATCTTTCATACAACTCTTAAATCCCCGTTATTCATTTTTACTATAGCACTAATCCTCAACCACATACCAAACGCCACAAAACCCCTAATCTTCTCATACACCCTGCTATTCACCCTTTCGGCTTTAGTATGCCACAGAATAGAATGCCCAAACCTCATAAATGCATCCACACTGTTAGCTGTATCAACGGGCAGCTTAATTTTCATAAACATGAAAAGTGAGCGCATGAAAATGGGATATAGCCTAAAATACAGCTTGAATTTTTTCTTAAGCGTACTATTAATTGAATTGCTAAAAAACTATAGAGGTGGGTAAAATGGAAAAGATTTACATAATAGGCCACAAAAACCCCGATACAGACGCTATCTGCTCTGCAATTGCATATTCAAGACTAAAAAACAGAATTGATCCCAATAACACCTACATCCCTGCAAGGTGCGGCAATATCAATAAGCAAACAGAATTCGTCTTAAACAGGGCAAACACCGAACCACCAATACTTCTAAACGACGTCTATCCAAGAGTTTCTGACATAATGACCACACCGCCGATAGCCTTGAATAAAAACGCCCCGTTGTTTGAGGTTATGCAAACGATAAAGGAAAAGGGTATAAGGCTTGTGCCGATAGTTGATGACGATAACAAATTACTTGGCATAATCAGCGTTTTTGAGCTAACAGACTTTTTCATCTCCGACAGGATAGACAAAAAACCAACGTATCTCTTTGACCTCGACAACTTCAAAAAGGTGCTTGGTGGCTTTTTTGTCAAAAAATCAAATGAGAAAACCTTTAAAGGCCAAATAATTATAGGCGCCATGCCTTTTGAGAAGTTTAAAGACTATGCAAAGCAATTAAATCCCAATGAAACGGTTTTAATTGTGGGCAAAAGAACGAAGATATTGAATTATGCAATAAAAAACCAGTTCAAATGTATCGTCTTAACAGCAATTACATCAACCGAAGAGTTAAACGACATAGACTTTACAAACTACAATGGAAGCGTATTCGTGTCGCCTTTTGATACATCACAAACGGCAAGAAGGTTAACCCTGAGCTCGCCATCAGAATCCGTTTTAAACAGAAACGTAAAGACAGTTAAAGAGACAGACTATCTATCCGAGGCAAGGGAACTCTTAAGCCAAACACCTTACAGGGGATTGCCTGTGATTAATCATGAAAATAAGCTCGTGGGTATAGTAACAAGGTCTGATATCATCAAAAAATTCGCAAATAAGGTGATACTCGTCGACCATAACGAGATGGCCCAAGCTGTAAGCGGTATAGAAACAGCAGAAATCTTAGAAATCGTAGATCATCACAGGCTCGGCACAATCAAAACCACATACCCCATATTCTTCTACAGCAAGCCCATCGGCAGCACGTGTAGCCTCGTTTATCAATTATATAAACACCACAACGTAGAAATAGACAAAGACACGGCACTCCTTCTCTTGAGCGGTCTGCTTTCTGATACAGTCGTCCTCAAATCACCAACGACAACAGAAGAGGATAGGATCATCGCTCATGAGCTTTCAAAAATAGCCGGTGTCGATTTGGAAAAATACGGAAAGGAGATGTTCGAAACAACAGGAACACTAAATTCAAGGTCAGCAAAAGAAATCGTAAATACGGATTTTAAGGTCTACAGCGAATACGGCGTTAAGTTCGGTATAGGGCAAGCAGAAACAGTCAATTTAGAGATCCTGCCAGAAAAGAAAGAAGAGATATTTAACGAGCTTGAAAGGACAAGAAGGGATAAACAATTGGACTGGGCAATGCTGCTCATAAGTGACATCATAAACTCAAACAGTCTGCTTTTGACAACAGGTCATGCATGTGAAAGCCTGATGCCCTACGAAAAGAAGGGTAAAAATGAATATTTCTTGCCAAACGTTTTATCAAGGAAAAAGCAACTTTTACCAACAATACTATCAATCCTTGAGCAATTCAATAATACAAACAAAGGGAACTGAAAATCAAAATGGTGTAGCCAATAATTTTTTGGTTGACAAAGCCGACAAATTCATTATTATTAGCGTTGCAAGAGCGGGAATAGCTCAGTTGGTAGAGCACGACCTTGCCAAGGTCGGGGTCGCGGGTTCGAGTCCCGTTTCCCGCTCCATTTTTATTTATCCAAAAAACAAAGGGCGGCATAGCCAAGCTGGCTAAGGCACGGGTCTGCAAAACCCTGATCCCCGGTTCGAGTCCGGGTGCCGCCTCCATTTTTTATTTTGCCGGGGTGGCGGAATTGGTAGACGCAAGGGACTTAAAATCCCTTGGTGCCATGCACCGTGCGGGTTCGATTCCCGCTCCCGGCACCAC
>WFQR01000167.1 GCA_015486955.1 Hippea sp.
AAGTGCTTTCGCCTATCTATAGCACTTTTAATTCGTTCCCTAATAATTTTTTCAACGTCAACATCAACATTAAAGTCCAAAACCCTAAAAACTATCTTGCTCTTCGTATTCACAAAACCTATAGCTAAAGGCTCATTGCCTATTTTAAGTACGCCAACTGTTCCTGGCTTTGGATTACCTACAACGCGTTTTATTTCCCTACTGTAAATCCATGGATTTTTGAGCTCTACCTTTTCCTTACCTAAGGCATTAACCTCAACCTCTACCATTCTCCACCCAAAGCCTTGTAAAGTAGCACCTCTTTGTTTAAGTAATTCAACTTTGCCTCAACAAACTGCGACAAAGCATCTAAGTAGTTTTCCTCTGCCTCCAGCACTTCCTCATAATTGATCAAGCCATTTTCAAACTTCTTTTGCTTAATTTTATAGACACTCCACAAATAATTTAACCTATTTAGCGATTTCTCCATTAACCCTTTTGCCGAATAGAGTGAAACAAGGCAATTGTGGACATCCATGAACGCCTTCTTAACAGTATCAATGTAGTTTATCAACGCCTCTTTTCTTTTTGACTTTGCTATCTTGACCTGGCTCTTTATCCTTCCAAACTCTAAAATCGGCTGAAGCACGTTCAAACCAATATTCCAAAACTTGGCCGAAGGAACAATCAGACCATGGAACTTATTGCTCTCATATCCGTAAGCACCGGTTATGTTGATATTCGGGAAAAATTGCGCCTCAACTGCACCTACGTTGAAATTTGCCGCTTTGAGTTCCGCCAAACTCTTCAGTATATCCGGTCTGCTGTTTATAACACTGGAGGGCAAAAAGGAAGGAGGAGGAATTGACTTTGGTAGTTTTTTGCATTGAACACCGTTAGAAAACATACTTTTTGGCTCACTTCCCATCAAATACAGCAATTTAGCCTCTAATGTTTTTTGGGTTTCTTGCAACTTTATCAAATCTTCTTTAACGGCCGAAAGATCTGCCTGAACAAGCTTTAAGGTCTGAAGATCGGATAAACCATTTAGGTACAACTTGTTATAGATGTTCAAAAGACCTTCCTGTGTTTCAACGACTTTTTTAGCTATGTCAACTTGCTCGCTTGTTGCACACAAGGTAAAGTAGGTATTAATCACATTACCAATGAGCGAAATCCTGACCAGTTGGGCGTAGTACTTTTGGGCTAAAAGCTGTTCAAGCTGGGCTTTTCTTGCATTGTTCAACTTCCCAAAAAGGTCAACCTCATAAGATACAGTGCCTTGAGCCGTATATGAGTTTAAAATGCCGTTTGGGTAAGTATTTTTAGGATAGGACGTTCGTGTTGCATTGAAATTTCCTTGAACCTGCGGAAATAGCTTTGCCTTTGAAAAACCGTACCTTGCTTTCGCCTCTTTAATCTTCTCATAAGCCAAAAGTAGCTTGTCGTTATTTTTCAAAGCCTCATTTACAACACTGTCTAACCGTTTATCGCCAAAGGATTTCCACCACTGCTTCGCTATTTGAACGCCTTTGGTAGAGTTGTCAGGCAGTTTCAACTTAGGAACTGTCAATTTAGGGGTAAGCGAGCAACTATACACAAACAAAAGAAGCACAAATACGACTAATTTCTTCATCTAATCAAACCCTTAAGTCTCATCGTTATATAGTACAAAACGGGTATAAACAAAACACCAATGGCCGTTGCAAACAGCATCCCGCTGACAACAGTTATACCTATCACATGCCTTGCAATTGCCCCTGCACCCGTGCTCAAAACCAAAGACATGGATCCTGCGATAAACGCCACAGAGGTCATGACGATTGGTCTAAACCTAATCCTTGTAGCCTCTATTATGGCATCCTTTAAAGCCATGCCCCTTTTCAGTCTCTCCTGGGCAAACTCTACAATCAAGATGGCATTTTTAGCCGAAAGCCCCATCAGTGTTATCACTCCAACCTGAACGTAAATATCGTTTTCCATATGGAGTAAGAAAAGACCCAAAACAGCACCCAAAATGGCAAATGGAATTGTAAGCATTATTGAAATCGGGGCAATCCAGCTTTCATACAAAGCCACCAAAATCAAAAATACAAAAACAATCGAGAATATGTAAGCAATGTTGCCCTTTTTCTGAGCAATCTTTTCTTCCAATGAGCTCCCAGCCCAAGCAATTGTGTATCCCTTAGGCAAAATTCTCTTTGCCAATTTAGCCATCGTATCCATTGCTTGACCCGTTGTGTAGCCGGGTTTTGGCTGGCCTATGATTTTAGCAGCAGG
>WFQR01000168.1 GCA_015486955.1 Hippea sp.
AGACAAGGATGAGAAATATTCATCAAGGAAACTAAGATACTCAGAATACCTGATGGAGGCCTTTTAAGTAAGATGGGGAAACTAAGTGAACTAAACAGGAAAAGGGGTGACACAAAAAAGTTGACATTGCCGGCTTGCGATGTCGGTTTTTTGTCGACTTTCTTTTGAAATTTAGATAAAATAAAAAAAATAGCATGTAACAGGAGGTTCAAGATGATACGAAAAGTGATGTTTTTTGCTGTGATGTCTGTATTTTTTATTGTTCATTCGGGTTTTGCAAAGATGCCTTTCGATATCGGTAAAATTCAACAACAACTGAATGAACTAAAAAAACAGGTTCAGGTGGAAAATAACAAACCTAAGGAGCAAGAGAAGCCCAAAGTTTCAACACGTTCTAACACTGGTAACAGTAACATCTTTGGATCGACGAGTGAGAACCCATTTATATTTGTTGGCGATGTTTACTTTCTTCCCGAAGGAACAAGAAGGTTGCCTGACTTTAAAAACCTGATGCCTGTGGGCAAGATTTACACACCTGTTTTGGATATTAAGCCAAGACGCTTTGATAGCGGTTTTCCAGGCATAACGGATAGGTTTGAGTGGTTTGCTATAGATTACAATGGTAGGGCATATATAGATAGGTCAAAAACCTACAAGTTCTGTCTGTTAAGCGATGATGGATCGAAATTGTTGATAGATGGCAGGCTTGCAATAGATAACGATGGTGTTCATCCACCCAGGGAAAAGTGCTCTTTGGTGTATTTGAGAAAGGGCTTGCACAACTTTGAGGTTCAATACTTTCAAGGACCGAGGTACTACGTTGCATTGGTTCTTTCGGTTTATAGAAACGGCAAAAAGATACCTTTTGATATAAGGCAGTATGCGCCAGTGGTTATGAGCAAGAAGGGTTGTAAAACCCAACTAACGTTAAAATCTGGGATTCTCTTTGCTTTTAACAGTTACAGATTAAAGCCTGACGCCAAAAGGGTGTTGGATTCGGTGTTGAGCATGCTTGAAAATACAAATTACGATAGGATAGTCATCGAGGGCTACACAGACGATATCGGTTCTAAAAGTTACAATTTGAGGCTTTCAAAAAAGAGGGCACAATCGGTTGCTAATTATCTGATTTCAAGAGGCGTTCCAAAGAATTCGGTTGAGGTTGTTGGCTATGGTGAAACCCATCCGCTTTATCCAAACGACAGCGAAGAGCATAGGGCTTTAAACAGAAGGGTTGAGATAAAGATCTACAACAATTGTAAAAATTCCGGTTTCAAGAAGAAAGAGTTAGATGGTGTTGTAGAGGTCTATAAGAATGATGTCTACATTGTCGTTAACCCCACATGCAGGTGCAGGCAAAGTTATAAAGTGTTGGGTGATTATAAGGATGTTTTGAAGGAATATGCAGGGAGCGAGGTTAGGGTTTTTGGTAAGGTAAAAAGGTTTAGCCCGTGGAGTGGCGAGATCTATGTTGAGAAGATCTATTGATTTTCCACAAATTTTCTAAATGAGAAATAGAGCAGTGGTATAAGCATCAGAGAAAGCATTGTTGATGCAAATGTTCCAAAGATAAGTGATATTGCCAATCCGCCGAATATGGGGTCGTTGAGCATGGCGACAGAGCCAAAAATAATGGCGAGGGCGGTTAGTATGATGGGTCTGAACCTAACGGCGCCGGATTCTATTATTGAATAGGACAGGGAGAAACCCCTTTCTCTGTAATGCCTTATGAAGTCGATCAAAAGCAGAGAGTTTCTTATTACAATCCCAGCCAGTGCTATTACGCCTATCATAGATGTTGCTGTAAATGGCTGATGTAGGAGCCAATGACCGGGGAAGACGCCGATCACCGTTAAAGGTATTGGGCCCATGACAATTATCGGCAGAAGGAATGACTTGTAGTAGCCAACAAGCAGGAAGTATATAAATATTAAAGCCGCCATAAAGGCAAAACCGAGATCCCTGAACACATCGAGGGTTAGGCGCATGTCCCCACCCCACCTAATTTGATAGGTGTCTATGTCTTTGGGTTGTGAGTGGAAGAGTTCGAGATTGGATGTTTCTATTTTGATGCCATTGGGCAGTTTCTTGCCGTCCAGCTTTTTGTTTAAGTAAAGAATTGCATAAACCGGAGATGATTTGAGCATATCGGCACTCACATAGACTACTTCGTGTTGATCCCTTGTGTAGATCGGTTGATTGTAGTAGCCCTTTTTAACTGTTACAAGCTCCCTCAATGGAATCTCCTTTCCATTTGCCCCTTTTACGTACAAATCCAAGATCTGCTCCAAATAGCCCCTTTTCTTTTTTGGTAGCCTAACGATTATGTAGGTGGGTTCTGAAGCGTATCTATCTGTGATCCAGCTGACTTTATATCCGTGAACGAGTTTGTAGAGCAGATCTGCTATCTTGTAAGGTGGCACGCCTGAATAAATTGCCTTATAGTAATTGATCTTAAACCTATATTCTTCAAATGGTGGGTAGACGGAGCTATCGACATTCGTTATGCCATAGGTTGTTTTGAACTCATTTTCTATGTAATTTGCCGTTTTTCTCAAAATTTCGTAGTTTGGACCATAGATTTGTGCCAAAACTTGAGCCCTTGTAGGCGGTCCCGGGGGATTTTCGAAGATCATGATCTTTGCATCCTTGAACTTTTCTCTGAGTTTGTTGAGTTTCCTGTCAAGTTCCATCACTATCTTGTGTGTTTTCGGTCTGTTTTCTTTAACAATCTTTACCCTTATTTGAGCGATATTGGGCGTATTGAGCATCTCATAGCTTCTCATTAGGGCTCCAAAATCAAGCGGCGCCGTAATACCTGTATATATTTCGTAATCCTCAACGTATTTATTGTTGCCAATGAGCATTCCAACGGCCTGGGCGACCCTTTGGGTTTCTTCCAATGGAGCAGAAAGGGGTAATTTTACCTCAACCAAGAAAGTGTTAACATTGCTATTTGGCAACATTTTGAATTCAACGCCCAAAGGGCTCAAAGGTCCGTTTATGCCGCTTGGTCTTACAAACTGCCATGCAATCATCAATGTGGATCCAATTACAGCGATAAATACGAAT
>WFQR01000169.1 GCA_015486955.1 Hippea sp.
GACAACATTCTTAAACCCTTGTCAGAAATGGCAAGGTTGCAAGTGGAGGCAAAAGTTCCTCTACTTGCAGATAGACCATGTCACACCTTGTCTTCGCTGATTAGGTTGCTTGAGGCATTGAGGGAATTACCCTCAGAGGCTTTGGCATCCTGTATGCAAGACAAGGAAGCCCCTACTATACCTGAAGGTTAGTAGGGAGAGGTTCACAAACATAACTACCTCGCTGTGCTTTTTGTCTTGTCTGGGAGTATCTCTATACTGCCGTCGTTGTTCAGTTTAACTCCCCCCGCCGAGAAGTCTCCTTCCGTAAGGGAGGAGATGAAAGGCGGGCGTTTATTCTGTTTGCTCATGCCACCATCACCCGTTCTACCCAATTGTTATTCCTCCTTATAAGTATGGTTTGTTTCAAGGGAACTTGTTTATAACTCTTACCTGCCAACCGTATGTAGTTGCCGTTTATGTCTTGGATGTAAGCATAGCTTCCGCTGGTGAATCCAGAAATAAACCCAACCTGTCCGTCTATTTTCACCTTATCCCATAAGCACCAAAGCTTTCCGTCTTTAGTTCTAACCTGTTTTGTGTTCTTTGAATTTCTCTTGGCTTCTGTGTTGGGATTGGTTCTTCCTTTTCTCGGTGTAGCTTCGTGAAGACTGCGTTTTTTCTTCCTAACCTGTCTGATGATTGTTGTAGTGTTTATGTCTTTTGGGTTAGTGAAACCTGTCATCGCTACAGCATCGTTGGCATGAGTTTTGGGTAATCCTATCTTGTTGCGGTGAATCTTAGTCAAATAGCCGTAGGTGAATTTCACTCTATCTTTGAGTAACGCTTTGAGTTCCTTAATAAGTTGCAACCTGAATGAGTTTAGATAAGCAGGCTCTTTGTAGAGTTTAGGTTTTTTCAGTTTAGCCATCAATTTGGGATTGCGGTGGATTTTCTCATGGCACTTTCTATGCAGAAGGGCAAGGTTGTCGGGTCTGTCTGTTCCACCCTTGCTTCTTGGGATAATGTGGTGTATTTGCCACCCGTTGCCGTTTCCACCGTATCCTTTTCCACACAACTGGCATTTCCCATTCTCCCGTGCAAGAAGATACTCCAATACATTTGCATAACCGCAGAGGTTGCCTTTTTGATATTCTTCTCCTTCAACATCAGGGTTTTGTAGCTTTTGAGTATCAAAACGAGCTATCTCAACAATAACCTCAGGGTCAGGCAAGAATTTAGTTAACCTCTCTATCCACCTAACTGTGTGTTCGAACCTTGCCCTAACTGACGGAGGAAGCCAGCCCTCTGGTCTGCGTCGATTAAGAAAGCGTGGCTTTCTATAAGGTGTTTTTCTGTATCTCCTGAACCTGCGGTATTCCCTGCGTTGAAGCAGTAACTTTGAAATATCCCTGCGAAGCCTTATCTCGCCTTTTTCAACAACCTTCCCGCCCAGTCCGTTGTCAACCACTATGGCAAAACCCATAGTAGTTCCTGTGTCAAACCCTACTTTGACTGGCTGAGTGTAGTGTGTAGTCTTATACAGCAGTTGGATGGTAAAAGGTCTGCGACAGACTACCCTTGCCAGTCCTTTCTTGAGAAGCCTTCTCACCTTCCCAAACCTTCTGGTTGGCATCAGCGGTTTACCTTCCTCACTAATCACAAAAACCACCATGCGGTAAGCCTCCTTACGGAGTTATTTGCCCCTCGACCAAATTATCTGGGCTTACCATGTCCAGCCCACTGTCCCACAAAAGTGGGGCTGTTTAGAACTGGACGACAGAGCTAAGGACTGGGGCATCATCCTTAGGTGTCATGACCCAGATAATCCAGCCCCATCTTACTTGGGGCTCGGTCTAATCAACCAGTTGCCCCCGTCCCTTACGGGACAAGCCCCTTCTGTGAAGGAGGGGTGGTTGACGGGGTTTTCCCCACTGGGGGCACTGGGCTCAGGCAGGCCATCGGGCGGGGTTCACAGATGCTCAACGAGGATTCTGAGGCGGGCTGCCTGAGCCCAGTGAGTAATGATAGATATATCATTACTCTAAAAATAATGATATAGATAAATTCAAAAATGTCAAGTAAAAAATGCTCAAATCGGGCAAATTTTTTATTTTTTTCTTGATTAGATATATCAAAATTTAGATTTTGTTATAGCGAGAAGAAGAAAGCAAAAAGGTAGTTTTTGTTAAAATTGGAAACATATACAAGAAAGGATTAAAATTCTACGGAAGGGTGTGAAACATGTTTGTTTACATCTGCCACCCGATTAGAGGCAACAAGAGAAAGAACATAGAGAAAATCATCAGCATAGTCCGTAAGATCAACCTAACCATGCCAAATATTGTCCCCTTGACCAACTACATTGCTGACTGCATGGCTTTGGACGACGACGTTGAGGAAGAGAGGCTGAAAGGCTTATACAACGACAGGAAACTGTTGGAAAGCGGTGTAGTGGACGAGCTGTGGGTGTTTGGAGATAGGATTAGCGAGGGAATGCAGTTGGAGTTGACCTCCAGAGGAGGAGGTCAAACCCTATGTGCTTAATCCTCAACGGTGTCACCCTTAATCTTTGGGGAGTCACCCTCAAAAGAGGGTGTTCGCAAATGCCTTCAGTATAGGGTTTTTGCTACCTGTCAAGGGAGTCACCCTAAAAAATAGGTGAGTCACCCAAGAGAAAAACGTATAATGTACAAAAAGAGAAAAAGAGAATAGCATGGATAAAAGAGCATGGGATGAGTGGGACAAGGAAATAGAGAGAAATAGTAAAAATGGACAGCTTGATAGACTAATAGACAACGCCCTCAAGGAAAAGAAAGAGAACAAGCTCTTGGATTTGGAAATAGTCCTGCATGAGTCACCCAAAAAAGAAGGGTGAGTCACCCTACTGAAGTGCAACCGATCATCGGCTTGTTTAAGGGATTTTCTTACTTGTCGAGGGGGGTCACCCCCAAATTTTTGGGGAGTCACCTTGTTTTTTTGGATAGGTTGCACCTTTGAAAGCCAAAAGCTATACTTGTTGGTTGAAAAAGACGAGAGGTGAAAAGATGGGTAGTTGGGATACAAAGTTTGACGGTGTGAGAAACTACATACAAAGACGGGTTAGGAAACTCTCAGAGAGGACAGTTGATACAGGCGAACTGTCGGGCAGGATTGCTGAGCTGGTGAACAGCCTTAAAGACGACGAAGACCCTATATTCCTGACAAGCAACGGCAAAATAGTTGGCATAATTATATCTCCCAGCGACGATGCAGGTTACTCTATACTTGCTGAGTCTGTCGAGAATATGCTGATAGCAAAGGAGATACAAGAAAGGGCAAAAAACTACGACCCAGAAAGGAATGTAGACTGGGAAGACGTTAAAGAAAATTACGGATTATAAATTTTTTTGAATTTTGGATTATGAAATTTGACAACGGCTTTGTTGGGGACATTATTAAGGATGACTTACTCAGGGGAAGGAGAGAAAGAGAAAATTATGCAAAGGTGGATCACCACCAACACTACCACTACCACTGAGGAGAGTACTATGGGTGCAGTTAGCGATATACAGAGCTACATAGAAAAACGCTGTCAAGAGGATGAGAGGTTTAAAATAGAATACGAAGCCGTGAGGCGGTTTATGGCTTTTTTAAAAAGCAAATACAAGGGCGAAGACTTGTTGAGGGTTTTGAGAATGCTGCCGATAGACAGATACGAATACGACAAAGAAGAAAACGTTCTTTGGGTGGGTTCACTCAAGGTAAAAGGGCACAAAGTTAAGGTATGCTGGGATGATAGCGATGGCTACCCTGCCTTTTGTGGGTTTGTTGAGGATATTGAGTGTGCAAAGACACAGGGGGAGACGGTTGAGGAGCTGATAGAGAATGTGAAAGAGGTGGTGGAGCTGTGCAGGGAAGATATTTAAGATAGTTCTAAAGGCCTTAGCAATCCTACCGCCTTTGTAAACACTTCTCCACCGTTATCCATCCACTTCTTTATATCACCGACTATAATCACTTCTTCTTTTGACCTTGTAACTGCAACATTCAAAAGATTTGGCTTTCTTGTAGCCCATCTAATTGCCCCAGCTTTAGCTCCACCTAATAAAATAATTACGATTTTATTCTCTTTACCTTGAAAAGTATGAACTGTTCCTATGTTCGTCCAATTCATACCCTTAAATTTTCTCTTCACGTCATCTAAAGTGATTCCTACAAAAGGAGATATTATATAGACTTTATCTAATTTGTCTTGGTACATTTTTCTCAGTATCTCAACAACCGCATTAACCTCAACATCAGACACATTCTTAAACCATGTTCTTGCCTCGTCAGTGTTAACGTTGACAAAATACCCTTTACCCGTAGCCTTTTTATCATCCGCACCGTGTATCATTGTGTTACTGTAGGCAATTGCATTGGCAATACTGAACGCAGGGTCTTTGCACCTGAAATGCACTCTTAATGGTATCCCTATTGGTATTTTAAATCCGTCCCTTTCTATTACTGCCTGTATGCTTGAAGCTCTATCCGCAAGAACTTGAACAGACGTATCTATAAAGCCGTCTTCCGAGCTTGAAATTTGTATAGCTCTCTCACGCCCAGGCACTATTAAACCTACGTTAACTCCCAATTCACTTGCTATTCGCTCCACTTCTAAGGCTTTCTCAAGTGCGTTTCTCAAACTTTCTGGTATGGTGATAACAGGCTCAATCTGCAATGGATCACCCACTATTACTGCCCTTTTTGCCCTCATAAGTAAGCCAGTCGCATAATAGGGTATTCCTTGCCCAGCCTCGTCCACAATTACAAATCCAATGGAGTTGGGTTTTGTAAGAGCAGCAAACATGTTGGTTACAGAGTGAAACGTGGTGGATATAACAGGTGTTACAAACGCAAAGGATGTCCATGAATTTACAATAGCCTCAACGTCCTTATCTGTTATCTCCTCAGTTATATTGCTACCCTTGTTTAAGATACTAAAAAACAAGTCTATATTATGCTTAAACTCTTGGCGGTACTTCAGGACAAACGCATAGTGTAACCTTAAGGCTTTAAAAAACAGTTCTTTACGTTTTTCTTCCAAAGACCTTACGGCGTACGGCGTAAACAACTGCTTTTCTTTATCTGGGTAATTGTAAATAACCTCTGGCAAAGAAAGAAAATCAAGTTCCTGACTATTGATATTATCAATTCCAAGTTTCTCGAATAGGTTAATTAAGTTGTTCATTGTGGTTGATTTTGCTTTGTATAGCCTTTCTTTTACGAGCAGTTGACTCTTAAGTTCGTTTAGATTGTTCTCTATTTGTTGGCCTTGTTCGATTAAAGCATCCAAATCTTTTTGCATTTGTGAGTATTCATTTACAATGCTCTTCACAAAAGACAGATTTTTAAGAATAGGTATTTTTGATAAACTGAAAGCCATCCTGTTGGCCTGTTTGTAGTTAGCTATGCCATTCTTTTTATCGTTTATCAACGTCGTTACCTCGTTTTTTTCACCTTCAAGCATGCGAGCTTTACTGCTCAACTGGGTGTATTCATCTCTAATAGTCGAGTATTGGCTTTCTTCAGTATTAAAATAGTCTTTAATTGAAAAAGTGTTGGCTTCTATCATTTCATCAAAAGGAATCAGCTTTTTTATTTCCTCAATTTCATTGTAAAGTTCAAGGAAATCTTTGGCATACTGCTTTAAATCTATGCTGTTTATTAGTAATCTCAACCTATCGCCTCTTTCTTTGGCCTGTTGGGTTTCCTCTTCGGAGGAGTAATCCACTTTCCAAAGGTATTTGAGCATAATCCCAAGTTCCCTGACAAATCCCAGATTGACCGACCTCAAGTTTTCTTTTTTGCCTAAAGCCACTGACACAGGACTCCAGCATTCATCATCAGCCAGGTTTTTAAAACACTCAGCAAAATTAGTAAAAATCGGCTCATTAAGGATTTTATCTCTATATTCTGACACCTTATCCATTAATGGGAGCTCTTTCGAGACGTTTTCCACTGCCTTGTTATTACTTGAAGCCACCACAATATTGTAGTCACACAGCTTATCATTGGTAAACCTGTAAAACTTTCCAAAAGTAGAACTGTCCTCGCTGAGTATAGCATCATCGCCGAGTATGTCGTTTGCAAGATAGTATGCTCGTTGGGTTACTATGTTAGCCACTATATCCCTGAGTATCGTTGTTTTTCCTGTTCCTGGCGGCCCGTTAACACTCACAATACCATTTTCGTTGCCTTTTAGAAATCTCCTATACACCTCTGACAGGGCTAAAGCTTGGTTAAAGAAAGATTTAGCCCAAGCTTCTGTTAACCACCTTGCAGGTGGGATGTTTTCTGGCTTAAGGGTTTGAGCTTCAGTGCCCTCACTAAGCATCTTTCTGTTGGGGTTGCCAAGAATATATTGTTTTAGGGTTTCACTTTCATTGAAATGAAGTTTAGCAAGATCGAGTTCACTCACAAAGAATGATGGTGGCTCATTGATTTCTTTATAAATTTCACCTAAAAATTTTTCATTTTCGACACTCTTTCCTGTTGAAACAATGGGATAATCAAAATCATTTAAAGAGAAAAACTTGTCCAGTTTCATCCAGTTGAGGAAGTGTTCTACCATTTCCTTTGCTACTCTTTCATTTAACCCTTTTTGCTTCCTTTCGTAAACATTTGGCAGAAGTCCTGTGGATATAACGCCTATTTCAGAAGCAATCAATTTCATTGTGGTATCTGTGGTAAGCAGTATGACATTGTCAGGAGAGTCGTACTCAGCCACATATTTAGCAAACCTGACAACTGCTTTATCTGTTTCGTCGAGTTTGCTATCTGGCTTAAGTTTTCTGTGTAATCCATCAAAATCAACTTTGCTTAATTCGCTGCTAAACAACTCATGAGAGAAAGATACAACTTTCACATGCTTACCGCTTATTCTATCTCCTTTGGGTGTGTATTCGTTTGTTCTTATTATTTCGTTAAGCCATATTAACCCTTGTTTTGCGAGATCTTTTCTTTTTTCTCTTTCTTCTTTACTTCCCTTACCACCTTCGTCTTTTAAAGTATCAAGCTCTTTAAGAACCTTATCATACACCCCTATTACAAAACTGTAATTGCTTTGCTTTAGGTAGTATAAGTAAGGGTTTTCTTTTCTTTTCCAAAATTCCGCAAGCTTCATAGCAAAGGAAGTATCAATTATCCAATAAGCGTAGGTGTTGTAATAGGTTTTAAACCTCTCTGCAAAGCGGTTGTTAAACAGCTCTATTTGTTTCATCATTTCGTTGGCACTAAGTAGGGTATCCTCTTTATTTAAAATTTTTGATACGTAAAACCAGAAGGGCTTAACCCTTACTGCAAGCTGAGGTGTTTTCTCGCCGTCTTCGTTATTGTCTTGGCTTTTTCTATCATCTAAAATATCTTTTGGTAACCCCACAATCTTGTTATCAGAATTTGCCACAATCGAAAACAAATACATCCACTCATTTTCAATCTTATCGTAATTTTCTACATTAAACTTATCCGTGTTTATACCAAAAAATTCCAAAATCTTATTGATTACTTTTTTCTTTCTGATAACTCCTATATGACTGCGACAAAAAAATGTTCTCTTTCTGTCAGCGGTATTCAGTTTTCCTCTAAATGATTTGAAAGCCTGATATGGTTCTGTATATATGCCGTTGCCTCTTTCTAATCTCTCATTTATCATTCTAACTTTTGCTTCTTCACCTTGCTCGTTGAATAAATCGACTTCTGGTAAATTCTGGAACACCTCGAAAACTTGCCAGAAATCGAGTAACTTTTTGATTGGTTCGCTCATTTTCTCTGCCTCCTTAATCAGAAGCAGGCACCAGGCTATCCCAGTGCCTACTGAACGGAGTTGTTGAGTTCGTCTGTTGGAATTTCAGTTATGTAGTAGTAGGGCGTGTTATACATGATGAATGGTATGTAAAGGTAGGATCCATCGAGTATGGATACCATCTTGGACGGCATAGGCCAGCTTATTATCTGATTGTAAGTTCCCAAGTCTCCATTGATGTTTGGATCGATGTAGATCTTAAAAGCCTTTTCTTTGCCGTTTACAGTGTTGATAACAAGCAATTCTTCAAAGTTTGGATAATCCTTGCCAATAATCATGTATATATATTTTCCATCTGGAGATACTGTGTAGTCATCAATGTACCAGTTCTTAATCATGTAAACAGGATATATGCCTTCTACATTATTTGTTGAGGTATTTATCTTAACCATGAAATAGAACTCATTACCCGTAGAGCTGTTGTCTGAGGATGGTATGTATAAATCAGATAATGCAAACACGTATTTGCCATCCAAACTTGTCACTGGTTGATCGAATCTAAAATATTTATAAGGCAGATTAGTTGTAGTATTGAAGACATCTATAATGGTGTAATATCTTACTGCTTGGCCTGAAACAGCATCCTCTACTTGGAGTATAGAAGAATTATCCGTTGAAACCAACTCTGGTACATAAACTTTTCCATTAGTCTCTACTGGAGCATAGGTAAAGTAGTAGTCAGAAGACTGCATGGTATAAGGAACGTATCCCGTGTCTATATCAGTATTATTTATGGTGACCTGATTCGGGTTTACATAGACAAAGGTTTTGGCCTTATCTGCATCTTGAGCTAAGAATAAAGCTATTTCTGAGCTGTTATCTTTACCTAATAGGTATAAAAAGCCACCATCGTACGGAGCATAAGGATAGCCATAACCAGAAATGGCGGTTTTGTTTAGAGTATGCTCTGCTGTGTTTATATCGTAAACTGTTGTATCTGTGTCTCCTGGAATAAGAAGTATGATGTGATTTTTGATGTATGTAGAAAAATAAGGAGGCTGATTTATATTTTCCTCGCTTTCTATTTCTGACATCAAACTACCAAGCCAATCGTTTTCCTTTGTAGGTTGGCTACTGTTCAAATCTATTGTGTATGCCTTATTACCAATCGTCGCATAAGTTATGTTATTGAATGGATCAAAATAAAGGTAAGCTAATCCGCTTCCCACATTAAGTGCAACATATTTAGCCCCTTTCGTTTGTGATACTACTATAGTACCATTCCAGCTAAAGCTGTCTTCTGTGCATGTTCCGTAACCATTGTTGAGGCTTACATCATTTAGGTTTGGCTTTTGACCATTTAACCAGACACGTACTTGAGGGCTACCACCAGAGCTGGAAGAGTTGTTTGAGCTCGAGCTTGAGTTCGAGTTTGAGCTTGAGCTTGAACCCGAGTTGTTGTTACTTGGATTAGTGCCCGTGCTTGGAGTAGTGCCAGGGCTTCCACCCCCCTGATTACCAGGAATTACAGTTGGGCCTGAAGTCGATGGGCTGGAACTACCGCCTCCACCACCACCGCAGGAGTAAAGCGTAAGTGAAACAAACAAAGCTACCAACAGGACAACCAAGCTCTTCAAGCAGCGTTTCCTCATTACAACACCTCCTTAAAAAAATGTTTCTGTATTGTGTGTTTTTCCTTCTATATACGCAATGAGCACCGTGAAGCCGTACTTGTTAGGCAGGGTAAACCATCTCTCATCGGAGTTTTGAAGCTTCCTCTTGCTAACCTCAACAAGCACATCAAAGAGGGTTATGTTGTTTCTCTTGAGGATTTTCTCTATCTTCCTGCTGTTTTCTTCTATTGCTTCCAAAACCATATCTACATTACCGTTATCAATCCCTTGCGGATCGTCAATGTCGTCAACTATAGATTCTACTATTGCTTTAGCTTTAATTTTATGTAAAATTCTTTGGCAAGCAAGTATATCTTTTCTTGTAGTTCTTTTATCTATGAGCAGGCCTTCAATGGCCTGCTCCAGTATATCAATGTCGTCTGGGTCACTTGACATGATCACCATAAGATCAGAGAGTGAGTGTATGTCGAACTTTTCACCGTATAGAATGTCCATTTTCGACCCTACAAAACCACATACCCTCTCTCTATCAACTTTGTTGTCAGTTCCGCTACCATTTGGTTAATCTCATTTTTAACCCTGCTCGGCGTAAACCCATAAATCTCAAACCCATCCTCAACCAGTTTCTCAATGGTCTTCGGCTCTACTGCGTTTTCGTTATCCAACGCTATGTCCACCAGATCACCAAAAACCTTTGAGAAAATTTGACCGTAGATTTCCCTGCTTACTTTTGGCATGTATCACCTCCTATAAAACTGTGTATCCTTCTTCCATTAAAACGCTCACAATTTCAGAAACCATTCTCTCTATATCCTCTGAAGCCTCCTCAATATCCAGTCCTTCGTGCACAAAAGCACTCTCAACTTCCTCAAAAATCGTGTCCAGCTTTACTACCCCACCAGTTAGGTCAATCACTATTGCGAGGTCGTTCAGGACGTTTGAGAAAATTGCATTGTACAGCTTTTCACTCACTTTAGCCATTCGTACCTCCCTCTTTATATATAGGGCTGTTTTTTTAACAAAATTACCGATTTTTCTTATTTGTATGCGGGGTTAGGGAAGTATGTATTAAAGCCAGTTATCCTTCTCTGAGCGGGGTGTTATATGTTATTTCTCTTTTTTTGGGATTATAGTCTATTCCTATAGAACGTAGCAAAAATATATTTCTCTTTAAACCTTCCGATATTTTGTTAACAAATTTATCATAATCCTCAAATTCGAAAGCATCTTGTTGGGTTGCAAGTTTTTGTGTGTTTCTGTAGGCTTCCTCAAGCAGGCTATCCACTTTAATTTTGACTGGAAATTTAACGCTAAGTAATAGCCATCTAACGAGCCACCTTACCTCAAAGTCTCTAATACGAAAGATTTTTTCTATAAAAGGCTTATATAATTCGTAAATTCCTATAGGTAAGACATACTTAAAGTAATCTCTGTTAAAGAAAAAAACATATTCTTTTTCCTCTTTATCGTAGAAAGAAGAATCAAACATTCCAAACATTATTGTTTTTTTATCTTTTGTATAGATAAAATTAATCGACATCATTAAGTCAAAGCATTCTTTGATTTCTGATTGAGGATAATTACAGAAACTTGCAAATTTTTCTAAATCTTCCTCAGATAGAATTGCACCAGCTTCTTTTGTTTTTTTATCAATAGCTGTATTTTGTAAAATTAAGTCAGTAAGATCGTTGACACAATCTAATGTTATTATAGAATTAACCTCAAGTTTCTCCTTTGTTCTTTTGTCTTCTCGTAAGCAAATATAACTTACATTAGCAGACACAGACTCATTATCCTGTTTTTCTTCGCCAAAGTCGGGATTGTTAGTAAAGTCATCCATTATACCACCCTCTATGTCACTTTCCTCATCATTCTCGTCAATTCGGAACATCCCAAAAAGCATAGACATTCTCTCTTGTAGTGACATTTTGGAGAAAATCTGTTCAATTAATTCTTTTTCTTTTTGCCTTTTTCTTCTTACATCATCAATTGTGATTTCTTTGGACATACAAGTCACCTCCTTTGACTTTATTTTTGGTTTTTTAACCTCTTATAGTAGGTTTGAAATGACACGTTAAACGGATCTGATCCAACAAACCGCTGGGCCTTTTAATCTCTTATAGAAACTTTGAAACTCGCCACAGAACCTACAGTGGGCGGTGGAGATAGTGCTTTTAACCTCTCATAGTAGGTTTGAAACCAATCTTAGCAACCTCAACCGCCCTCTCCTCAAGAAACTTTTAATCTCTCATAGTAGGTTTGAAACGTCATATATCCAATATGTATTCGGAGTTATATATCCCCTTTTAACCTCTCATAGTAGTTTTAAAACTTTTCGCACCCGTGAGGTCTCGGAGTTGATTTAGGACTTTTAACCTCTCATAGTAGTTTTAAAACACCGCGATACGACTCAGTGGGGGAAATGTTCCTTTACTTTTAATCTCACATAGTAGCTCTAAAATGGGTGTTCCTTTTTTCACCCAAATGTTTCGAAACTTCAAACTTTTAATCTCACATAGTAGCTTTAAAACCACTACGGCGATCACATGAAGGTTGAAGTCAGGGGCACTTTTAATCTCACATAGTAGCTTTAAAACTCCGCATGGGCTTCCGCCTTGATTTTATCCAGCTTTCTTTTAACCTCATATAGTAGTTTAAAACGCGTAAGCGTCTTTAAGCACGTCGTAAACAAACTTACTTTTAACCTCACATAGTAGTTTTAAAACCACAGAAAAAGCGAGAGAGGAGCTAAGAGAGATCACTTTTAACCTCACATAGTAGTTTTAAAACAACCTCAGGTAGATGACGAGCCTTAGGCAAAACAACCTTTTAACCTCACATAGTAGTTTTAAAACTTTTCTTTATCACGCCCCGCACAGCCTAACCACCCACTTTTAACCTCACATAGTAGTTTTAAAACCCATTTTACCCATTTCCATAATTGCTTTCATTATAACAACTATAGAAATTCTCCTTTCAGAAAATCCCTTAAAAATTCTCGAACTTCCAGTAGTGCATTTAGCAAACTTCCACTATCAACTCCCCAAAACCGTAGCCGATCCTGTAGCCCACAAATCTTGGAATTAAGTAATTTGAAATTACCCTGCACCTAACGGCTGGGAAGTGAATGTTTACATCCTCTTTTGGGTAAGGCACATAAAAATACTTAATGTCGCTGACATCCACTTTTAACTGCTTCCACTGAGATTTTGGAACTTCAATGCCTAAATAGTGTTTTATTTGGTGAAAGACCGAATCCACAATAAAGTCCTTGAGAAATGCCCTCAGCTTTTCCTCGTTGCCCTCCACATCCTTTTTAATCTCTTTAGTTTCCTCACTGTTGCTTGCTAAGATGATCGGCGTTCTTGTTTTGTAAACTGCAAATGCTGAGGCTATTTTTGGCATGGCGAAGTTTTCATTTCTTAAACTGGCATTTATTACCTTCAGCGTCTTTGTCTTTGTTTTTATCTCTTTCTTGTAGGCAGCATTTTTAAGATAGTTCATCATTTCAATGTCATTTGTGTAGTTAACCACCTCAGCATACCCACTGGTTGTAGGCCATGTGTAAATGAGAACTGGCGGAATGTGTCTGTGCCACAATATTTTTTCTGTGTATTCTTCTCTCTTGTTAACAGAGGCAAGGAAGTTTCTAATAGTTCTCGGAGTTAAGTCCTCAGCAAAACCGTCTAACTTTAATACCAACTTCATAAAACACCTCCTTTTTTAATCTCTTATAGTGGTTTTAAAACTATACTCCGTGCAGGGGGAACATATATCCCATGCGGTTTTTAACCTCTCATAGTGGTTTTAAAAACTTGCAGGATCGATTACGCCCAGATAGCGGAAAAGGCTTTTTAACCTCTTATAGTGGTTTTAAAACCTTCGAGTGGCAAAACTCATCGGGACTGCTCTTCCGCCAGCCACCTCACTACTTTTAGCCTCTTATAGCAATCTTAGGGAAAGATGACTTACCCTATACCGCCGAAACCGACGGTTTTTTTAATCTTTTATAGAAGGTTTAAAGTCCTCAATACTCTTGCGTATTGTGTGGGTCTTATAAACTTTTAATCTCTTATAGCAGATTTAAAACGATGAGGCTGATAACGAAAGAGATAACTGGAATTTCTTTTAATCTCTCATAGTAGCTTTCAAACGCGTTATTGAGCTTCTAACATCGCTGGCACTCGCCGTTACTTTTAATCTCTCATAGTAGCTTTAAAACTCGCGTCTGTCATGGACATGCTAACGTCGGTTGTCCCCTTTTAATCTCACATAGTAGGTTTGAAACTTCCAATCGTCTCTACAAGGCAACACATTACCTTGCTTTTAATCTCTTATAGTAGTTTTGAAACATGTTTATACCCCTGAGAGCGATTCTGGGCGTTTTTCTTTTAATCTCTCATAGTAGCTTTGAAACGAAAGAACAAGAAGAAAAACTGAAAGAATACCCTGTCGCTTTTAATCTCTTATAGTAGCTTTAAAACATTGCCCCTGCGAGTGTCGTGTCGGTTTGGGATAGAGCTTTTAATCTCTCATAGTAGTTTTAAAACGTGGTTGCTTATTCTCGGGCTTGCTCTCGGGGGAACTTCTTTTAATCTCTCATAGTAGTTTTAAAACATATACATGAAAGGAGGCTTACACTATGAAGAAGTTCTTTTAATCTCTCATAGTAGTTTTAAAACATGTCTAACCTGTTTTGCCTAACGGCTGGCACAGGCTTTTAATCTCTCATAGTAGTTTTAAAACTACTCAACTGTTATCCAGATTCTCTGAGAAAAATATCTTTTAATCTCTCATAGTAGTTTTAAAACACAAAAGCAAAAGCGCGGTTTCTGGTCTCGGCTGTTCTTTTAATCTCTCATAGTAGTTTTAAAACCCATTTTTCTTGTCTCCATAATTGCTTTCATTACAACAACTACAAAGACCCCCCTTCTTAAAAATCCGCTCAAAAATTCTCCAACCCCCAGTCGTGCATTAGCCACTATACTATCGTCCATCGATCCAACGACTATCAACTATCATCTATCTTCCCCACCAACCACCCCACTATTAACACCCAGAATGGGCTATGTAAAAGATCGTGCCTAACCTAAACTGGCACTAATTTAAGTAGAAGTGCAACATTGACCTAACGCCCAAGTCGTATTTCCTGAAGAAGGCATGTAGCCTTTCCATCATTTCTAAGCTTTCTTTCGCTTTGTTTCTTATTGGAAGCAAGCCAGTGGTTTTGCTTATGGTTCTTGAAGTTAAAAGCGTCTTTGTCGCCTCACGCCCAGTTAGTTTAGCATAGTCCTCAAGCAAAGCTTTCGCCTCAACCAACGCCTCATCCAACAACTGCTTATCAATGTAAAGCGTATTTGAATCGTCCCTGCAAACAACGGGCATAAGGCTTGATATGGTCGCTTTGCATCCGCCTTTGTAGAAAATGTGCTGCCTGTTGCTGCTCAATCTCCACCCTACATGGTAAGGCAGCCTGTCCCCTTTTAGAAAATCAGTTATCAGCTCTTTATACTGTCCCCATTCATCACCGTTATACTTTCTCCACTCATCAGGGTGGCTCGACCTGCTGACTTTCCTTGCCATAGCCCAGCCGTCCTCATAGAACACCGCCATACCAGCTTTCCTGTAAACTTCGTCTAAAGCCTTTAGCGATTTCACACAGTCAAAGCATATCACGTTGCCTTCCTGTAGTTCTTGAAAGTCTGTAAACTTACTGCTTGCCACGTCTTTTATTCGGCTTGCACGGACACCTTTGTTCACGTCTTTGCCACAGAAAACACACCTACCTTGAGTTATGTGTTTCTCTGTTTTTTCCGCAGTTTTCTTTGGCAGTTCAAAGTGTTTACCCATAAGCATTGAAGGAGTAATTGTCTCTTCAGGAATAACCACGTTTCCCTTTGCTGGTGATTTGTCCTCAAGCTCAACAAGTGCCGTGTGCGGCATGAAGCAGGGAACAACCCCATGTTTGAGCCAGTAGGGTGGAGTGGGCCTGTAGTAGGCAACCCTGTCCGTTTCTACCTCTTCTTTCCACTCAAGCACAGATAAAGGTTTAGAGGGAGTGTAGGGGTTGAGGAAGAAGCCCCTATCGTCGGCATCCTCAACCTCAACACCCTTAACAATTCCCCAACCGTATTTGCCTTTCTTTCCCAAATACTTCACATTGGACACAAGGCTCTTGAGCTTGTCTGGATCGGCGGATATGTAGAAATGCACCTTTGAAATGGTGAGGCGTTCATAGTAGTTCAGCAGGTTTTTGTAAGTTCCCGATCCACCTTTTATCTGGTGGTTGTATTCAAACACGCTGTTGCCCATAATTCTTCTAAACCAGTCATCACTTAAACTCCTCTTTAGTGCATCACCGTAAGGCAAAACCGCCTCGTCGTCATCGACATACCATATTGACCCAGATAAGGTGTTGTTTCTCTTTTCTATGAAGTCCGTTTCCTTGTCTTTTAATGGATCATGGCTACTGTCGTAAAAACTCCCGTAAATCAGCGAGAGCAGTACTGCATCAATTGTTGTAAATCTATGCAAAAGCGGTGGCGTGGCAAAGTGAAAGGTTACTTTCAAGGGCCTAATCATTTTCTACCCCCATGCACTATTTTTTATCTCTTCTTGCTTTTGCTTCCCTTCTCCCCGTCATTGACCTCCAGATACCTCAGCGGTAGGGTAAATGTCTCATAATCCATATTTTCAAGCCATTCATTGAAGGCTTCGACCGCATCGCTTTCAAGTTTATCCTGCGGGTTTATGTAAAGATCTGGCAAGCCAAAGATGTTTGCGTCAACGCTCTTGCCTATTAGTAGGTTTATTCCGTTTCTCGAGACAGACAATTTAACCCTTCCAAATCCTCTTTTTTCAAAAGACCCAAATGCAAACCTGTAAACATTGCCATCAGCATCGACTAACGACTGTTGAGCGAGCACTCTCAAACTCTCAAGAAGCAAGCCGTATTCAACAAGAGACAAAGGCTCTTTTGTGGATATTTCACCGCTCAAGATTGACCCTGCGGGAATATAATAAGTGTCAATTATGTTTTGTATGGTTTGTTTCTTTTTGTTGCCACCACCGTTGTCTTGACTGTCATCCGTCTCCGCTTCGGTGTTTGCTGTGGTGCTTTTTGTTTCCTCTCTTTCTTTCTTATCCTCTCCCACAAACTTTAACCACCTTTTCCTGCTCTCTTCACTAAGGAATAATTTGGCAAATACACTGCCTTTAACGATGTCATCCACCACAATCACAACTTCGCTGTTGTAGTATCTGCTTGTGTATGTGTAAAATGGGCTTAATTTATTTTTATTCGCTTCCTCTTTGTTTTTATCTTTGTCTTTTGTATCCTTCAGATCAGCCCACACTCTCAATGTCTCGTATATCGCTTCCCTGTCTTCAAGGTCTATGACAGGGTTAGACGGCATTAGATCGGTGATTATCAGCTTTGAAGGAATATACAAGGTCATGCCGTATAAAGAGGCAAAAGGTATCCTGCTTGTCACTTCCTTAATGGCAAGGTATTTTGCATACTCACCGCTTCCCTGAGGGTCAGAAATCCTCATAACATTTCCACCGCCAACGCTGTATAAGAAAAACAAGGAGAGCACGTCCGCATTTTTTAGTCCGCCTTCATTTCCCTTGCTTGCTTCCTCAAGCTTACGCAGGTAACCTTTATCCCAAGCCTTTGAGAAGATTAAGTAAGTGCCTGCACGCCTCAACATACCGCCAAGACCGTTCGAAGAAAAAATGGGAATATCAACAAAGACTGTGTTCAAACCTACACTTCTCAAGTCATCAGGAATGTCTCTCAATACCACCGTTCTACTTTTAAGCTGTGCTTCCCTGTCAACTTGTGCTAAAGGGGTTAGCAACTCAGCCTTAATGTCCAACACTCCTGCAAACTTACTCATCTCAAAACCTCCTTTTTCTAAAGTTTTATTGTTCTTATTTCTGAGCTTCTCTCCTCAATGAAGGGTTTTAGCTTCTTAAACCTATCCCCATCGTAAATTCTGTGATCAAGCACATAAAACTCGCCTTTGTCCTCTGGCGTCCTCAACAGCCTTCCCATCCACTGCCTAAAATTGATGATCATTTCCCCCTCATAAAGGGAGTAGTTTTTACTGTTGAGCCACTTGAGTGTGATAACAGGAAACGGCAGCCTTGCTATGTAGAGCTTTTCAAGTTTTTTGCCAGGCAGGTCAACGCCTATGCCGTAATGCCTTACGGCGATGAGCAGCTTTACGTGCATTTTCTCAAAAATTTTTAAAACGCTTCTCATGGTTTTGTCTGGTGCAGAAACTATCATCTTCTCTTTGTCAATGTGTCTTAAGAGGGCATTGTATATCATATCAGCCTGTAGGTAACTGCCAGTCAACACAAGCGATTTCTTATCGTCAAAAGTTTTAGCCACTATATCCGCTATGTAATTTGCCCACTCTTCCAGTTTTGCTTTGTCCTCTTCAGTCATATCGTAAACGCTTCCCGTTTTGGGTGGTTGAGGTATTTTGTCTTCGGGTAAATCTTTAGGTGGTAAATAGGTAATTTGGTTTTTGTCCCATAGATAGGATACAGGATAAAGGAATACGCCCATATTTTTGGGGATAGAAAGGGTCAGCTTTGCGGATTCTTCCTGCTTGTTTCTGTTCACGTAAACCGTTGCGGACATGCCGATAATTTTGGGCTTCACTTTCCAGAAGTTCACTTGCAGTTGTTTTTTTGCATCCACCCTTGAAAACTCAATCGACGGATAGCCTTTACTCGGTGAGTATTTTAAATAACCTAAATTGCCTGTTCCTTTTGTAACGCTCATCAATTCCTCTATCTCCTGAACAAGGGCGTAGAAGTATGGGACTTTAATGTTCTCTTGAAAAACCTTATTCAAAGCATTTTTTAGAGGATTTAGTAGGGCTCTGGTGGTGAATTGCTCTTTGTTTATGGTTTCCCTCAAATCTCTGACAAACCGCTTATACTCATCGCTATCATACTTAAAGTATGCACCAATCCTTTCTTTTCTTGAGTGTGTCTTCGTGAAAGTGAACATCTTTGTGGATAAACTGGTGAGGATTTGAGTTAGCTTTTTTGATATATGCCCATTTGCATGATCCAAAAAGTTCGATATTAACCATGCTAACCTAAAAGGTGAAAAAGAGCGTGTAAACAGCGTGTCAGATACCAGCGGTATGGTGTGCACCTCGTCAAGGATAATGTGATACTTGTCTATGTTTTCCTTAAAGGAAGCCGACGAAGTGTTTTTGAAGAGAAAATTGGATAGAAGGTAAAAATGGTTGGTCACGGCAATGTCGTAGTCATCAAAAGTCCCAGCCTGCTTTATTCGTTCATCAGCCTTAATAAGCTCCCTTAAGGGTTTTTCCATATCTGGGTCTTTTAAGGTCTCTTCTATAAATGTATCCACAAGCCACCATACTCGCCCCTCAAGAGTGTCTTTGTTCTTTTCCATCTCCTCTATGTATGCATTGATGCCATCGCAGAATTGAGATAAGCTGTCTTTGTTTTCCTTTAATTTGTTGATGTCTATGTAGTTATCCTTACCAAAAACAACCCCTACCTTTGCATTAGGGATCAGCTTTTTTAAGGTGCTCTCAAGCTCATAAGCAAGTTTATTGGTGCTTGTGGAAACAATAACTCTGTTTCCGTCAAGCAGGTTTTTAGCTAACTTGCCTATTACGTATGATTTCCCAAAACCTGTAGGGGCTTCCAAGAGAATGGGATGGTCGTTTTTGCTGTAGGCGTCTAACAGTATTCTAACCACAGAGTTTTGGACTCTTTCCCTTTCTTCAATTGAGTACCCCATAAAACACCTCCTTACAATTTGTTCTCACTATCTATACGCACAAGCCCCTTTTTGTTATGGAGTTTTGCTTCCAACCTCTTATAGAAGCTTTGGATTTCTAATAACCTACAGGGTATTTCTAATAACCTACACTTTTAGCCTCTTATAGAAACTTTGAAAACACAGGTGAATTTGAACGAAAGTCTTTATCACTGCTTCTTTTAATCTCTTATAGTAGGTTTGAAACCAATCTTAGCAACCTCAACCGCCCTCTCCTCAAGGAACTTTTAATCTCTCATAGTAGCTTTAAAACGTTGTTTCCTAAAGGCGTGGAGCTTTTCTTTTCATGTCAGCACTTTTAATCTCTCATAGCAGTTTAAAAACAAAAAGGAGCTATTTTGGGGTTCAATTTGCAAGTTCTTTTAATCTCTCATAGCAGCTTTGAAAACAGATTTGTTAAGGGAGGGTAAGCTATGAGTGCAAAACTTTTAATCTCTCATAGTAGTTTTAAAACGTTGGTGTCGATGAACTTGGCTCATCTTTAATCAGAACTTTTAACCTCACATAGTAGTTTTAAAACTTTTATCTCTGATGTGCTTAGCCGTCGTTTTCGCTTTTAACCTCACATAGTAGCTTTAAAACTATGCTGTGATGTTGCTGCCAGTACTGATAAAACAACGTCTTTTAACCTCACATAGTAGCTTTGAAACCCATTTTACCTATTTCCATAATTGCTTTCATTACAACAACTACAGAAACACTCCTTTCAGAAAATCTCTTAAAAATTCTCCAACCTTCAGTCGTGCATAACCACTATACTATCGATCCATCGATCCAACGACTAACGACTAACGACTATCTTCCCCTCCAACCACCCCACTATTAACGCCCTAATGGGCTATGTAAAAGATCGTGCCATTGCAGGCAAAATCAGTCTAACGACTAACGACTATCGACTATCGATCTCTCAGCACCTCTATCATCCTGTCTTGATCACCGTTGTATTCAATCCAGAAGTTGATCACTTCTTTTGTTGTCATTTTCCTCTGTTTCATAAGTTCCTTAAGCTCTGGCTTGATAATCCTTGCAATCTCATCAATTGTTATAGTTGGCGATTGTTGGGTTTGTTCTGGCTCACGGTTGTTGCTTCCGCTTTGATTTTCATCCCTGATAACCTCAACACTCACCTGTTCCTCTTTCTCAACGTCAACTTCATCTTGAGTGTAAGGCATACCACCCAACTCTTCTGGAAACGCAAGCCTGAAGCCCTGTGCTATGGCGACCTTCTTGATCATAGTAATTGGCTTGGTTCTCCAGATATGGGTGTCCTGTCTATACTCGTTGAAGTAAACTTCGTGATAGAACGGCTGACTCCAATCTTTTCTCTTAATCTCTATACAGGCTTTCAGAGTGCCGTCTTTCATGCTGCCTTCAGTCCAGACTCTCCAGCCGTCGAGCTTCCCAGACCTCTCAGCACGCTTGAGATAAGTCTCATAGCCAACGATGATGGAAGCACCATCGCCACGTGGAATAAGGTAGATTTCCCTTTTAAAAGGGTTGAGGTTGAAGGCTTTGCAGATTTCAAGGAAGCGTTTTACATCCTGCTGAGGGATTTTCTGTCCAACGAGGGAGAGATAGTCTTTCACAATCCTTGTTGCCTCGTCCATTCTGTTGTCCATTTTGTTATCTCTGATTTGAGCAACGTTGTTGCCTGCCATGACTGCACCTCCTTAGAAAGATCCATTCACTATCAAATAAGCACCAGCCAAAAACAGAAGCAGAGCTGACAGCAACTCAATCAATCTGAAATTTATGCTCCCAACAAACCTAAACACCGCTTCGGTGAACATTGAAAACAGGATAAAAGGTAAACCTATACCCAACGAGTAAACAAAGAGCATTACAGTGCCTTTCGTGGTTGAGGTTGTTGCGGCAAGGAGAAGTATTGATGAAAGGATAGGGCCCACGCAGGGTGTCCAGCCTACAGCAAAGACAATGCCGACAAGGAAGGACTGGATGAGTCCAGATTTTGTTTGCCTAATAAGGTTGAGCTTTTTGGTTTTGTTGAGGATGTTGAGGTTGATTAAGTGAGACACCTGCAGGGCAAGGATAACCAGTACAATTCCAGACACTCTTGCAAGCGTGCTTCTGTATTTGATAAGCAAAGTGCCCACTGTTCCCGTTGCCGTTCCAAGAAGCGTGAAGATGATAGAGAACCCAGCAACAAAAGCCAATGCCCTTGTTAGCGATCTTTTAATTTCGATATCTCCGTGCCTTAGATCCTGCACACTGTAACCTGTGGTGTAGGATAAATAAGCAGGTATTAAGGGTAGTATGCAGGGCGATGTAAAGGAAAGTAAACCGCCCGCAAAGGCGGTCAAAAGCTCTTTACACATAGCAGACCTTCCTTAGAATGGTATATCACCTTCCTCGTTTACTTCGGGAGGAGGCTCAACAGTGTTGTCGTTACTGCTTTCTTTGTATCCAGTGAGGAATTTCACTGTGTCTACTAAAAGTTCGTGTTTGCTTCTTTTGTTTCCATTGGCATCTTCCCAAGATCTGTACCTTAACCTACCTTTCATGAGAACCATCCTTCCTTTTTTTAAGTAGTCATTCATCGCCTCAGCGAGTCTGCCGTACAAGACTACGTCAATGAACATAGTTTCCATTTTTGTTGAGCCGTCATCATTTTTCCCAGCAGGAGTGTTTACAGCAATGGCAGTAGTACCCACAGCCACCCCTGCTGGTGTGTACCTGATCTCAATGTCCCTTGTGAGATTTCCAACCAACACCACCAAGTTAAAGCCACTCATACGAACCTCCTTTAAAAAGTCTCTCTATATATATAGAGTCACTTTTTAACAAAATTGCCGATTTTCCCCATTTGTATGCGGGGTTAGAGAAGTATGTAGCATTTTTTCTCTTGACTTTTCCTCAAAAATTACTAAGAATATAAGTAGCTTGATGCTTTTGTAACTATCTCACCCGTAAGGGTGATCCCCAAATGGGGATGAGCGGGGAAACCGCATTTATATCTATTTAAAATCTAAATCTATAAAATAATAATTTAATTAAATTTCATATTCTATATTCTAAAATAAAAAACCTAAAAATAATAAGGGGGTGCTGTATGTCGTTATTATGTAGAAATGTTTTGGTATTACCAAAGGAACTCAAAAAATGGGCAGAAGGAGTGGTTTATCATGGGTTGCAAGGTATTCCTATTGGGGAAGTATTTATTTCCGAAGAAGATAGAATAAAACTGTGGTTTAAATCTTATCGTCTGATTCCTGATGAGTTCCTCGCAAAATTATCTCTCTACTCAAAAAACCCTGTTGTTCATCGTGCTGTCGTTGATATTGGGTATTATTTAGTTAGAATTTACAGGAATGGCATGAAAGTGTTTGAGAAGGAAAAAGACTTCTTTTTTTATTCCCCTATTCTTATTCCACGTTTATGGGCCTACAGTAACAACCCCTAAGAGGGTCTGGAAAAATTTAACGGTTTAAGTCTATTTATATAGGAGGTTTTGAAATGAATGAAGTGTGTAGAAAAATTTACGAAATAGTAAAAAACAACGATTTTCATCTTAGAAACTTGCAATATAGTTCAGAAAATTACTGGCTATTTAGTTATGGTGGGTCCGATAACCTACATATTTTCAAGTTAAAAGACAATAGGATTATTGGAATTTTAGAAGAATACGCCAATCCAGTTGGAGCTGATGAACGAATTCTTAATATTGCAAAAAACGAGAACTTTCGTAAATTTTTTGATTTATTTTATAAAGAGAATGATTATTTACCAGAAGATGTTAGGGATATACTCGAGGCCATTCTTAATGACGAATACTATCTCTTCACTGAAGAGAGTGAAAAAGAAAAAAATATCTGGATTTATGAAACCTATCAAAATTACAAAGAAAAAATTATCGGTAGTGTTTTATATAACGATCTCTCTGAAATTGAAATAACAACCGATGTAATTGAAGACTTGACCGAAGAAGCTGCGGAGAAGGTAGTTGACATTCTCAATGATAATGATTTGTTCCCGCTATTTATAACAAGAGATAATGTTCTTAAACTTCTTGCTGAGGAAATCAAGAATGACCTAAAAGCAGCTCTAACTTGAGGGCTTTCGCCCTCTCTTTTCTTTAATTTAAAATTCAAAATTCAAAAATAATTTACAAAAATATTTATCTTAAAGGAGGCTAAAAATGTCAGTGTACGATATTATTCTGGATAAGATTTTAAAAGCTATGGATAAGGGTATTGTGCCTTGGAAGTCCCCCTATACTGCAAGGGGGCATAGGAACATTGACGGGCGTTATTATCATGGCATTAATGTCTTTTCGTTAAATATTGCCTGTTGGATTTATAATTACAAGACGCCGATATGGTTAACTTGGAAGCAGATCTATCAAAGGGGTTGGCATCTTAAAAAGGGTGCAAAGGGCGTCAGAATTATATTTTTTAAGGAAGTGGAAAAGGAAATTATAGATGAAAATGGAAATATTGAAACTGAATTGATCCCTGTTCCTCGATATTATCATGTTTTTAATTTAGAATGTCTCAAGGAGTATGATTCAATAAAATCCCAGTTTGAGAATGAGCCTGTACCGCCTATGGATAACCTATTGAACAATTACATTAAAAACTCAGGTGTAAGTCTAATACATGCTTCTTATGGGGTGTCTTTCTATGAGCCAAAAAGGGATAGAATAGTCATGGCACCCGTGAAAAAGTCTATGTATTATCAAGTTTTATCACATGAGATAGTGCATAGTACTGGGCATAAAAGTCGCCTGAATAGATTAGATGATTCTTTCTTTGAAAGCAAACAAAAATACTCATTTGAGGAATTAATAGCTGAGATAGGGAGTGCTTTTCTGCTTGTAAAAACAGGTAAAACAATCGATTATGAAAATACTGCCTCTTATTTGGCTGGTTGGGCTGAGTGGCTCAAAGGGCAGAAAAAAACTGCTCTCTTTAGGGCCGCTAAAAAGGCCCAAGAGGCAGTAGAGTATGTGGAAAAGGTTGCTTTTTCTAAAGGCAAAAATAAGAAAATAGCTTAAATTATTTCTAAAAAAACTCATAACCCAATAACCCAAATAAAAAAAGGAGGTTTAAGATGATAGAAGTGAGAGATATTTTGGGAAGTACAGGAGTAGAAAAAAGAAGAAGGTATCAGGGAGAAACAACTAAACTGAGGAAGAGAATAGTAGGCGAGGAGAATGTTGTGACATTTAAGTACTATCATCGTTTGAGGAAGGTTTTTACTGTGGACGCTGAGATTAAGAGTAAAGGGTATAAATACAAATGGGAGTGGGCTGACACACTGAAAGGAGATGTGAAGGAAATAGAGAAGCAATTGAAATCTACACCTTTGCCAGTTACGATAAAGAAAACGGTCCTTCATGTAATTAGAAAGCATGATTGGAATTCTGTGAAAAAACAAGGCTGGTTGTATGATCCCACGTATGGAGTGTTTACATATGAGATTGAAACACCAATCGTGCATGTTCTTATAAGAGAGGGTGCTAATTTTTACAGTGCCGGGTAGAGGGCTTCTGCCCTCTCTTTTCTTGTGGTGTCAGTTCTGACACTACTGGAGAAGAGAGGCTTGCCAATAGGCATCAACTGGTATACAATTCTTCCCAGAGCAAAAACCAAACTATGTTGTTTGGGAAATTTGCTAACTTTTTCCCTATATATTAAGGGAAAAAATGAGAAAAGTTTTTGATGCTTTGATTCTTACCATACTCGTGAGCATCGTGGTCACTTTTCCGCTAACATCCTTTTCCGCCACTTACCAAGCCGTCGTTCTCAAAATCACCGACGGTGACACGGTTTGGGTAAAAATGTACGGCAAAAGAGTTAAGCTAAGGCTTTTGGGCATAGACACGCCTGAGGAATACCCGTCAAGGAAGATGGACAAGGACATAGAGATGTGCCACACAACCTACAAACAGATGAGAAAACTTGGCTTGCTTGCTACAAAGCACGCAAAGACGATGCTTTATAAAGGAGAGCATGTGACAGTTATAACCAAAGGCAAAGGATACTACGGCAGGACGCTTGCCTTTATTATCCTGCCCGATGGAACAAACTACAACGAAAAGGAAGTGGCTGACGGGTATGCGTGTGTGTATAAGTGGCACGGGCATAAGAGCAGGGAATTGAGTTGGGGAGAGTTTGAGAAGCTGGAGAGGTTGATGGAAAAAGCAGAGAAAGAAGGAAAAGGGCTTTGGGATGAGTACAAAGGGATAATGGAGTGTTTGTGTGATTATTAGAAGGAATATTGGTAAGGAGGTTAAATGCATTTGAAATATAATGGATATCTCGCATGGCTCGATGTTCTCGGGTTTAAGGATATCGCAAAAAGAAATCCAAAATTTGCAGGCAATATTGGTTTATTGCTTCAGCAATTTGAATATTCATTAGTGCATGGACAAAGAGTAGCTGGCAAAACTCCTGACGGAAAAGATTGTCTATACCCAGATGTAAGTAAAAGGACAGTTAGAGCATTTATTATGTCTGATACTTTTATAATTTGTAGTATGGGTGATACTTCTGAAGATCTAAAAAATGTACTCTATGCAGTATGGTGGCTAATGCCAAACGGTTTTGCCGCACTTGATGAAGATTTAGCATTAAGAGGTGCAATATCAAAAGGGACAATTGAATTAATTTTTGGACAATCACACTTAATTGATAGTTGTATAATTGTACAAGGCGATGCTGCAATTGAGGCCGTAGAGTTAGAGTCTAAATTATCAGCCGGCGTGTGTAAGTTAACATCTTCAGTTATCAACGATTTACATGGAATAGATTTGGATATAAAAATTGCTAATAGGGAAGGTATCTTTAATCCTGTTATTGAATGGGAAATACCTGAGAAAGATTCGAATGGAACAATAAAATCAGTTAAGTCTCATGTCATTAATTGGCCTTTATCACCAGTTGACATTTCTAAACTTACAATAAAATTTAATAGGATGATTAAGAATGCAGATTCAGGTCGTCGAGAAAATCGTCGAGAAAAATTGATAGCTGAAAATACTAAAGAATTTTATGAATCAATTAAAAACAATCGGAGACCAAATTATAAAACTTATTAAAGAAGAAAACCGTAGTCGATATAAAAAATATATTTTTCGTCAGAGAACAAGAAGTTTTTGAGGCTGTGCAAAAAAATAAACTTAAATATAAAGGAACCTTAGAAGAGAACATTGCAAAAAAATAGAAAAAGCCATTAGAAATGCGGAAACATTGAGCAAGAAAGACATAAAAATGCTTTTGTGTAAGGAGAGAATTGTTGATCCATCAGGCGTGAACCACTCCTCCTCCTACTACTACTCGGGGTTGACTTTACGATAATGAAGTTATACTATTTAGTATAACTTCATTGAAAGGAGGTTCTCATGCTTGCAAAGGTTTTCAATAAAGGGCAGGTGGTGATACCTGCAAGACTGAGAAAGAAATACAAGATAAACATAGGAGATAAAGTTAATATAATCGAGGAAGATGATGGTATAAAGATAGTTCCTGTTGAATCCTATGATAATGTAGCGGAAAATCTTGCCGGTATTTTTAGCAACTATGCAGATAAAGAGGTTGATGAAAAAAACATAGATAGAGCCACAGAGAAATATTTGGTGGAGTCTGTGAAAGATGAGATATATTGATACAAATGTAATATTGAGGTTTTTAACCAATAAGAGCTCTAATAAAAAACTTATTGATTTTTTCAAAAAAATAGAAAAAGGCGAAGAAGAAGTTAAGTGCATTGATATGGTATTTTTTCAAACGATTTTTGTGTTAAAAAGTTTTTACAAAATAGAAAAAGAGGAAATAATAGATGCGATGAGAAACTTGCTTACTTTCAAGGGCTTAAGAATGAAAGATAAACAAACAATAGAAAGAACCCTTGATCTTTGGGAAAGGCATCCAGATGATATTATAGATTGCTACATAGTGGCCTGTATGGAAAAAGACGGGGAGAGTGAGATTTACAGCTTTGATAAAAAGATAGAAAGACTTGGAATAAGAAGGATCAATCCATAGTATATTACATTTTTCCCTATATACAAGTTGTTGTGTATCAAACTATCGACCAAAGACTAACGACTAATAATCCATTGAGCACATTTGGGGTTGACAAATGAGAAAAAAGGAGTAAATAGTTAAGTAGGAGTAGAAGGGGGTGAGAGTATGTTACTCGAAGCTCTTGCTTTTGTTGTGGGTTTACCGATAGCTGGAGTGGTTGCAGTTAAGGGATCAGTTAGATTAAGAGATAAGTTAAGCAAAAATGCTGTGTGGAATGCAAAGATAGAAATTGAAAGTAATGACAATAAAAAAGAATTTTGTATTAAAAAATGGCACGGAAGCCCAAATTACAGACATAGTGTATACCCATACGATAATTTACATTCACTATATCATGGCACTGATTGACGATCAATAAGAATACTATTCCCTGTTTTGCTCCTCAAACTTCTCTTTCTCTGCTCTAATTCTATCCTGCAGTTCCCAAAGTTCAATTGATATTGCAAGAAGATTGAAAACTTGACAAATTATAAAAGATGCCTTATTTTGCCAAAAATAATCTTTTACGGAATTCGGGCAGTAACCCTGCGCAAACTATAAGGTACAGGGCGAACCCCGAGAGTTGTTTATAATGGAAGAAAACGACATTTTAATACTTGATAAATCTGAAATTAGTTTCTTTGATTTAGAATACATACTGCCTAAATTAGAGAAAAGTAAAAGAGTTGAATTAATCGGAACTAAGTATTTTATAGATCCTTCCTTTTGGGCAATTCTCAGGTGTGAGAAACTAAGAAGAGCAAGAATGGAAAATAATTTAGAAATAATGGCAGACGAAGGTTTTAAAAAATCCAAAGCTTACGATTACTTATTGAAAATAACTGATAGGGAATTTTCTTACACTACAGTACCAATAAAAGATTTTGCCCCAACAAATGTCGACGATGCAGATATTTTTGCAGAGGATTTTATAGATTTAATGCCTGTGGAAGACTATAAACTATCCTCTTTTCTGAAGTATATAGTAAGAGAGCTTGTAACAAACGCTATAGACCACTCGGACAGCATAATAAGCACAATATGCGCTGGTCAAATGTTTCCTAATCTTAAAGAAAGCGAAATAGTTGTTGTAGACGCAGGTGTGGGCTTTCTCAATACATTAAAAAGAAAATACAAAGAATTAAAAAGTGATGATGACGCTATAGAAAAGGCTCTGCAAAAAGGTGTCACAGGCTACACAAAAAGATCAAATAGATACCATTTATACAACAAGAATATTGGTTTTGGTCTTTATGTGATATCAAGAATAATTGAAAGTTTTGGTGGCACACTCAAAATAATATCAAGAAAGGGAAGCCTTACTTTAAAAGATGGGCATATATTAGATAAAACCTTATTTAAAGAAAACCTTTGGAGAGGCAGCATAGTAATTGTGCGACTAAAATACGACAAGTTTTTTGATATAACTTTAGAAGATTTTCTAAAAGTTATCAGAAAAGAGGACAGAGAAAAAGAGGAAGAAGATATCTTTTAAGCAAAAGCGTGCATGAACGGCATTTCACCTATCTTTTCTTTATTCTCTTTATGCCATCTGTTACTGTAGTCTACAACCCAATTAAGAACTTCTTTGATTTCTCCGTTGTAATTAACAGCCTTTACATTCTGTTTTATAAAATCCCTTCCGTAGTATCGAGTGAATATGCCGATAATCTCGTCTCCAAAGCTCTGAGTTATACCTTCTATGCCAGCAAAATCCAAAGTCACGGTATTACCTTCTGCAAAAACTTTCTCCATCATCTCTCTTATCTTTTCACCACTCGGTCTTGTTCCTAAAAAACTCACACATGGAAATATATCTTTAATTCTTATTACAACATTTTTCATGGCTCACCTCTTTTAACTCTCTTTCTTTAACAGTTTACCTTATTACCTCCATTTGTCAAGTTTTTCCCTGTACACAAGCGGTTGTATAACGAACTAACGACCAACGACCAATAACCAATGACCAACGACTAACGACCAATTCCCATTTCCATGCGATTTTCTGATTTTTGTTAAAAAATATGCCTATATATAGAGAGAAAAAACGCTGTTTTTGCTAACTTTGCTTTGGGGTGGAAAAAAGTGAAATTTGGGATTATAAAATTATAAAAAAAAGATCGTTTGGAGGTGACAAGATGTCCTTAAGGGGCAGTAAAATATTCAGGATGGTAACGATCGTGGTAACAGTATTCACCTTTCTCTCCGTTACTACCTATGCAGACATGGGCTCGTATATGGGGAATATACTATCCCAGCTCGGAGAGCTAACACCAAAAGTTTACCACACACAGCAAAGGGGTTACTTCGTTGGCGGTACTGTGCATATACCACCTTTAGGCCAGACGATACATCCTTTTGAGATTTCCCTACCTACATGGAAAAACAACTCCTGCGGCGGTATAGACATTCTTGGCGGTGGTTTTAGCTACTTAAATTTTGATTACATTGTTCAGAGCTTACAAAACATAATCCAAGCCGCACCTGCTTTGGCATTTGAAATAGCCTTAAGAGTGTTGTCTGAACAGTTGTTTGGTTCTTCTAACACACTCCAATCTATCATAGACGCCTTAAACGGTCTCAACTTCAACTCATGTACGGCCATGAATGGAATTGTAACAACGGCATCTAACTTGATTAATCAGGCAATAAAAGGTTCTGGACAGCAAGCTGTAAAAGAGCAGGAGAATGGTGGCAGCAACAACTTTGCTGATGCCATTTCAAGCTTTATTGATAACGTATGGCCGAGCTTAAAGGAAACGTTTAATGATATTAAAAATGCTGTTAAGAACAAAAATCCAAGTACAAGTGACACTGAGGCTCAAGAGGTTGCTGGCATTCCCGCTGGTGGTTTGCTGAACGCTGTATCCCAAGAACTTGGCGGTTTGCCAAGTGACTTTGTTGACACAATGAGATACTATCTTGGTGATGTTTCAGGAGAGGTAGTGCCTGTTAAGGACTCTGCTGGTGCACCTATCCCTACCCCAATGGCTGTTATACTCTGGCCGTGTGGCCCTACTGCCACAGCTAAAGGTTTTGTGGATGATTTAGTAAATGGTGAAATTCATGAGATATCTTTTGATGAGCTTAGTCACAGCCCAGGCACATGTGCTGGGCAGAAAATTGAAGCTGGCGCAGGTGCATCTCTTAAAGATAAGATTACAAAGTATATGCAGGATATATACCAAGCACTTGTGGAAAACGAAGATCTCAGTACATTTGGAGATAGTCAGCAAATCGTGAACTTAATCGAGATATCCCCTATTCCAATTTATTCATTCTTAAGAAACTCTGCCCTTATTGGTGGCGGGTACGGAGATGTTCTAATAGAGCAACTTGCCAAACCAGTAGCTATAGCCATAGCATCTGAGGTGGCAGGTCAGTACATAAGGGCTTTGATGAGTGCCATTTCCCATGTAAAAGGCAGGATGGAAATTAAAGGCACAAGTCAGGCGCTAAAAACTATCGATGCTTATATACAGCATTTAATACAGTTCCAAAGCAAACTTCAGGATCAGTATTACTTAGCAATGAAAGCTGCCAATCAAATCTACAGCAGTTTTCTTGAGAGATACAAACTTACCCAAAACCTTGTAAACGAAAAACTCACATCCTTGAATATGCAGCAGTCGTTGGCATTTCAGAGGTCGCTTGGATGGTAAAAAAGTGTAATTTTGAATTTTGAATGTTGGATGTTGGATTATGAGGTAGGTTATGTTTGGGAGGAAAAAAAGAGAGCTAACTCAAGAGGAGAAAGAACTCAATATAGCTAAGGATTTTTTCTGGATGATATTCATGGTGGAGCTAATTACCATTCCACCTGTCCTCACATTTTTAGCGGATCACAACGCACTAAACTTGAGCACAGAGATTCCTCTTGGTTTGTTGTTTGCTTTCTTTCTCAGTTTTGGGCCTGGTTTTCTGTATAGAAAGATGAGAGGACTGTATAGTGCTTTCACTGAGGAAGGTTATAAAGACAAAAGCATGATAAAAAGTTCAGCCTTGATATACAACATGGTTTACTTCGTGGTTTTATCGTTTATAGCGTACTATATTGCGTTGGCAGTTTCATACTTCATCTTTGGTAAGCATACCTTTGCTGATTACGTTTTCATTGTTATTTTTAACTTAGGGGCACTGTATTTATCCAAAAAACTCACTGATAGAAAAGTGAGCAAGTACATAAAGGAGGACTAAAGTGGCTTACGAGCTTTATTACTACGGCAACGGCCCTGTTATGGCCCAAGTTATAGAGTCCGTAAAATACGTGCTAAATAGTCCTGACTACGGCACAATCATTCAAGTTGTTTTAGTTCTTGCTGGTCTTCTCATGGTAACTGCTTGGCATGGAGCCAATATCAAAGGTAGAAATGGAACCCATACATTAGGAGTGTCAATGCTCACCTTGCTTGTCCTGTACTATGGGGCGTATGCCCCTAAGGTTGACTTGCTGATTAATGATCCTCTAAATTCTTTTGTCACTTCAGTTCAAAACGCCCCAATAGGTCTCGGTGCAGTTCTTTGGGCAAGTAATCAGATAAACAGAGGTTTAGGGGACTTGTTTGACGCTTCTTTTTCCAGTTCAGGTTTCCCAGACGAGTTCACCTATGAACATATGGGGTCAGTTCCCGCTGGCCTTCTAACAGTTGCGGCTTTGGGCAGAATTACCCCAAATGACGCTTATCTCTTTATGACTATAGAAAATTACATCAAAAACTGCTACATGACGGCTGTGCTTCTTGGACAGAAAAACATAAACAACATAAGAACTTCAACAGATTTACTTGACGAAATATCAACCAACTTGAGCGATGCTTGGACAGGAACATACTACTCTTCCAGTAATCCTCAGGGAGTGAACGAAAAATGCACTCAGCTTTACAGCGACATGAAAAGGGATCTCACCAACGCCGTTGATACCAATGGATCGGTTAGTAAGTTGCTTCTTTTCTTCTTAAGGTCTCTTAATGTCTACGGCATGGCAACGACGACAGATGCACAAAACATACTCCAAACAGCAGGCAGTTACATGCTCGGTGCAACCGTCTCATCTCAAAATCTCCTTGCTCAGGCAGTTCTTATCAATGCTCTTAATCCCCAAATGTTAGCATTTGCAGAGCAGAATGGCTTCAATCCTTCCGCTTTTAATATGGCAATAACCCAATCGGCTCTAAATACCACCACAATGATGGCAACAAGTTATGCACTTGCATCCACATTTTTACCTATGGCTTATCTTGTTGTAAGTGCGTTTGTGGTGGCTATCCTGCCGCTGAGCTTTGCTTTGATGTTTGTGCCGTCTCTAACAAGAAGGTACGGTATTATGACATTTAATCTGCTTACCTGGCTTGCCTTCTGGGGCCCAATAGCAAGCGTTGTCAACTTTCTTGTGCAGGCTTTTGCATCTCACAGTTACCAGACGATACATCTTGGAGGTAATGTAACCTACGGTGCTTTCCCATTCATCATGGCTCACACTCAAACCCTAATGTCCATAGCGGGCGATATCATGTTCTCTGTGCCCGTGATAGCTTTTGCACTCTCATCTGGCAGTGCCTATGCCATGACTCAGGTTGCTGGTGCTGTTGCTGGTATATCAAGATCCTTTGCATCAGGGGCAAGTTCAAGAATGACAACAGCCACAGGTATAAGGAGTGAGGAAAACGCAGCAGAGGAAAACTTAGCCGAAGGCCAGGCAGTCAAGGATGCAGGCTACAGCAACAAGGAGATAGGTAGAGGGTTGTTTGATGTGGAGAGGGCCGCTGGGATGTTTGCAGCATCGAGAACGGATTACTTTAAAAATATTTTCGACACTTATTCTCCATCTCAAGTTGCTCGCTCTGAAGCAAAACTTAAGGCTCAAAGCATAGGGCGTGGGGAGGGCTTCACTTCTCTCCAGCAAGCTGAAACAA
>WFQR01000170.1 GCA_015486955.1 Hippea sp.
GAAGAACCGCAGGCAATCACAACCCTAAAGGACTTGGACGCCTCGATAATCTTTTTTATCTTTTCATCGATGGAATACGTATCGGGAAAGAGCTTCCCAATTTCAAACTGTTCATCCACATAATTGCACTGCTTCAAAAAAGCTTCTATGTTTTCCTTTGTATTGAAAAGCCCCTCTTCCTTGTAAAACCCAATCAGTCTGTAGGCAGCCTGCAGATCCTTCTCATCAACAACCGTGTATCTTTTAAAGCCCTTTAGATCGTATCTGTCAATATAAGTCTTATCATTCAATAACACATAGCCAAACTCATCATCCACATAAGGGTACTCCTTAGCTGGCAAGATTGTCGCCTCTTCAAGCTCTTGGTAAGTCCTATAGTTTTCAAGGTAGAAAAGTCTAATACTGTCAATCTCTGTATCAAAAAACTCAATCCTCAACGGTTTCTCGTAAAACGGATCAAAAATATCGAATATATAGCCCCTTTTTGTAAATTCACCAATATCCTCAATGCTCTCAACACGATCGTAGTAGGCTTGCATAAGCCTCTTTGTCAGATCATCAAAATTCCACTCGTCACCCACCTTTATGTCAATCAATTTATCGATAAAGGCCTCTTCTTTAATAACGGGTTGCAGTAGGGCGCTTAAATTCGTTATAAAAACCACATCCTCATCTTCGTTCAACAGTCTATAAACGGATGTGAGCCTACCAGAAATTATATGCGATGCCGGTCTAATGGATGAGTGAGGTGGTATTTCGTAGGAATAAAAAGGGCAAATAAAGCCACTTTTGCCAAAAAGTTTTTTAAAGAATTCAACCGCAAGAACAAGCTTGTCTATTTCTATATTATCCCTTAAAATTATGAAATTTTTGCCCTCACTTTTTGCCAATTTATAGGCAAAGGCTGAAATGTTCATTTTTTGGAAATAATGAAAGACGAGGTTATGGGATTAACGTATTTAGAAGCGTATTCAAGCGCTGCATCTTTTGTATCAAACGAACCCAAAAGAACCTTGTAAAATACCTCTCCTCTAATAATTTTCTTTTCAATATAGACACCTTTAAAGAAATGTAAAAGTCTATCCCTCAATCTAAGAGCATTATAAAGGTTTCTAAAAGCACCGAACTGCACTGCAAATTGCACACTCATTGCTTGAGTATCGACACCAATGTTTGTATTTATGTCGATATGCTCAAGCTCTTGCATGCTGGGTTGCTTTATGGTGTTTGTTGTGTAGGTGCCTGGTTGAGCGTTATAATTTTTAGCATCCCCTAAAACAATTATCTTAACAGGAGCCGTACCCGTACCTATCATGCCAATATCTCTGGCTGCTGCATAGGATAGGTCAATTATCCTGTTTTTAACAAATGGACCTCTATCGTTTATTCTAACAACTGTCGACCTTCCATTGTTTAAATTTATCACCTTAACAATGGTGTTAAAGGGTAGTGTTTTATGAGCTGCAGTATGGGCATACATGTTGTATATCTCACCATCCGCCGTCCTTTTACCGTGAAAATTCGGACCATACCACGATGCTATACCTTCTTGTGTGTAACCTTGTTGAACGGATTCCATAACAGGATATGGATAGTAACCCGTATGGACAACATGTCTTAAAGAACATGAAGACAAAAATATCAAAAGAACAACAAATGGCAAAAACTTCTTAATCATAAATCAATTCCACCACCCTTTTCTTTATCTCTTCTTGGGAGTACAAAACAGTATCTATTGGTTCGAACACTCTAACAAACACCTTACCTCCATTTAAAGCCATCCTGCCAACAGGCATGATTTTATCGGTGCCTTGAATTTTAACAGGGTATATAGGCAGTGCCTTTTTCTTTGCTAAAAACACTCCGCCCATATGAAAAGCATTTTTATCCATCCTTGTACCTTGAGGAAAAATAGCAACTCCACCACCTTCAAAATCCTTAAGAAGCTTCAGTATAGCCTTTGCAGACTTTAACTCATTAAACCTATTAACAGCTACAGCCCCAAGATCCCTCAGCGAGTGACCAACAATTGGAATTCTAAACAGCTCTTCCTTTGCAACCCAAACAAGTCTCTTGTCACAACA
>WFQR01000171.1 GCA_015486955.1 Hippea sp.
AACGTTAGGATTGAGCGTATAGCATCGTTTGGTGATCGATCCGAGGATGGCTTTTATTACGATCAAGATGAATACGAGTTTGTTCTGCTTTTAAAGGGCAGGGCGCAATTACTTTTTGAAGATAAGGGCACAGTTGATTTAAAAGCAGGAGATTGGCTAATAATCGAACCCCACGAAAGGCACAGAGTTGAATACACATCAAAGGATGCCCTTTGGCTTTGCGTTTTCTTTAGATGAACCAGAAATTTGAGATATTCAAAAACCCAGAGTTATTAAAAGAGATACCAAAGGCAACGGGTGTTTACATAATACGTTCCAAAGACGATGAGATACTCTACGTAGGAAAAGCAAAATCGTTAAGAGATAGACTGAGGAGCTATGTTGCCAAGTCGGGTATAGATTTTTTCAAGCAATCACTGATTAGAGAGGCAAACAGTGTAGAAATTATCGTTGTCGAAAATGAGCTTGAAGCACTGCTTTTGGAATCCAACTTAATTAAACAGTACAGACCACCCTATAACGTCGTTTTAAGGGATGACAAAAGCTATCCGTATTTGAGGATAAGCTACACGGAAAAATTCCCCAGATTAAGCATAGCTCGGCGTGTCAAAAACAAAGGCGACTTCTACTTCGGTCCGATAACACCTGTTGACAGATTGAGGGATTTGATAAATCTGCTTAAATCCACATACAAAATCGCACAAAAAAACGATAAACAGTGTCAAGGATCAAAAAATGCGTGCATCTACTTTCAGATGAACAGGTGCTTGGCGCCGTGCATTGGTAATATCTCAAGGGATGAGTATTTAAAGATAATCGACGAAATAAAATCGATACTGACAAATCCAAAGAAGATAAAAAAGCAATTGGAGCAAGAACTAAAGGAATTAGTGGATAAACTGGAATTTGAGAAAGCCATAAAAGTCAGGGATAAACTGAAAGCCATTGAATTACTTGAGAACAAGCAGGTTGTAACAGATATTGATGAAGACTTTACCGATGTAATAGCGTTTGCAACACAAGATAATATTACCTGCGCTTACGTTATGAGTATCAGATTTTCGAACGTTGTGGGCAACAGGATTTTTTACTTTTACGAAAGTGACATAAATAGCGACTTTATTGAGAACTTCTTGGTTCAATACTACATACAGATGAACCAGGTTATTCCGGATGTTGTTATTACAGAGGGGCTAAACAGTGTTGAGACAATAAAAGAGGCTTTAAGCACGTCCAAATCTGTGGATGTTGTAATACCAAAAAAGGGTAAGAGAAAAAGGCTTTTGGAACTTGCAAAGAAGAACGCCCATATTACCCTTGAAATGCACCTCAATAGGTTCGAGAAGGACATGGAGATATTCAGGAAGCTAAAGGATCTGTTCAATCTGAAAAAAATACCTTTAACAATCGATGTTGTTGATATATCCCACTTGGGCTTTGAAAATGTTGTGGGAGGCGTCGTTAGATACACGCTCGGCGGCTTCGATAAACAGATGTACAGAAGATACAATCTAAAAAGCAAGTATGAATTTGAGGCTATGAAAGAAATTCTTTCAAGGCATAAAAGACTTTTGTTTAATACTTCAAATAGGCTGGCTGATTTAATTGTTGTCGACGGAGGACCAATACAGATCAAAGCTGCAAAAGAGGTATTCGGTGAAAATTACGATGTTATTGGTATAGCGAAGGAGAAAAGGGAAAACAGGACTATAAGATCGAAAGGTGAGGTTGAGGACAGAATTTATGTGGGAAATGAACAAGTTGGTGTGGACAATGAAGTTTTAGAATTTATACAAAAATTGAGGGATGAAGCACACAGATTTGCCGTAGAGTTCCACAGAAAAAAGCGAAAGGATTACGTTTTATCCAGTGTACTTGATAGGATAGAATTTATTGGACCTAAGAGAAAAAAGGCTCTGTTTGAAAAATTTGGAAGCATTGAAAATCTAAAAAACGCGTCTATAGACGAGATTGCCTCCGTTAATGGCATCAGTAGAAAAATAGCTACCGTGATAAAAGAAAGGCTGCAAGAGTTTGAATGATGGCGGAGAGGGAGGGATTCGAACCCTCGGTGCAGGTTTTAGCCCACACACTCGCTTAGCAGGCGAGCGCCTTCAGCCAGCTCGGCCACCTCTCCAAGATCAATGGCGGAGGAGGTAGGATTCGAACCTACGGAGCCCTTGCGGACTCAGCGGTTTTCAAGACCGCCGCCTTAAGCCAGACTCGGCCACTCCTCCTGTTTGCGATTTAATTAATAACACATTGACCCCACATTTTCAAGTAGGTTTGTGAAATCAAAATTTTAACTGCCTTATAATCTCTTCTGTCGCATTGAACTTGTTTAGCGTATAAAAGTGCAAGCCTTTAACGCCGTTTTCTATCAGCTCTTGACACTGTTTTATTGCGTAGTCAACACCGACTTTGTATGCGTCTTCATTGCTCTTTCCCTGCAGGTCGTCTAAAAGCTCTTTCGGAATACTAACACCGCACATCTCAACGAAGCGCTTAACTTGAGTCAAACTTAAAATGGGCATTATACCGGCAATAACGGGGGCTTTTATTTTAAATCTTTCCACCCTTTCTAAAAACTCAAAGAACTTCGAATTATCAAAGAAAAGTTGCGTTATTATAAAATCGCCACCGACGTCAACCTTCATTTTTAGATATTCAACATCTTTCTCAAGCGACGGTGACTCAGGATGCCCTTCTGGGTATCCTGCCACACCTATAGAAAAATCCCATTTACTCTTTAAATATTTAACCAACTGATAGGCGTATTCAAACTCCATCTTTGATCTATCAAAACCTTCCGGTATATCTCCCCTCAAAGCAAGAATATTGTCAACGCCATTTGCTTTTAAAATGTTTGCGATCTCATCTACGAAGCCCTTTGTTGCTGTAATGCACGTAAGGTGCATCATGGGGTTTAACCCGTATTGTTTTTTGACCCTCAAAGTCCATTCTAACGTCTTATCCCTTGTACTTCCACCTGCGCCGTACGTTATCGATACAAAATCAGGATCGTATTTCCTCAGCACTTCTATTGTATCAAACAACATCTGCTCATTCTCTACCTTTTTGGGCGGAAAAAATTCAAAAGACAGCGTCCTTTCTTTCCTTTTTAAAATTTCAGAGATCTTCAAGTCCTACCTCCACCTCACAAATACTTGATTATCCTATAATCCGTCGTCCTTAAAGCCGGCCTAAAACCAGCTTTTCTTATTACAGAAGCGATCTCTTCCACACTGGCCTGTGCCCTGAAACCTGCTTCCCTCATCACGTTTTCCTCAATAAGCATACTACCCATATCGTTTGCGCCAAAATGGAGCGCAAGTTCACCCACATCCTTACCCTGAGATGCCCAAGAGGCCTGAATGTTATCAAAGTTATCAAGGTATATCCTTGCAATAGCAACAATTTTCAAATAATCAATACCCGTAACTGTTCTATTCACGATTTTGCCGAGTTCGTTATTTTCCTTTTTAAAATCCCAAGCTATAAAGGCCGTAAAACCGCCCGTTTTATCCTGCAAAGCCCTAACCCTATCCAAATGCTCAATTATATCCTCTTCCGTCTCCACATGGCCAAACATCATCGTAGCCGTTGTTTTTATCCCGTGTTCATGGGCCTTTTGCATATTCTCAAGCCATCTGTCTGTACTAATCTTCTTTGGAGATATCCTTTTTCTTACCCCTTCTGAGAGTATCTCTGCACCACCTCCAGGCATAGTTGTTAAACCCGCATCTTTCAAATCCTCAAATACCTCGTCCACAGTCTTACCGGATATTTTGCTCATCAAATCGATTTCTGGTGGTGAAAAAGCATGGACATGAACGGTACTTTTCGATAGCTCCCTGACCAAATTCAGATAATAATCATACGGCAACTCTGGATTTAAGCCACCTTGAATTAGAGCCGTTGTAATACCCTTTGACTGGGCTTCTTTTATCTTTTCCACAAGCTGGGAAATGCTCAACGTGTATGCATCCCTATCATGTGGCTTCCTGTAAAATGCACAAAAACTGCAACCCACATAGCAAACGTTTGTGTAGTTTATGTTTGTATCCAGAATAAACGTAACGACCTTTTCAGGGTGTTTTTTAAATCGTATTTTGCTTGCAAGCTTGCCCAACGTTAAAAAATCGCCCTCTTTAAGCAGTTTAACACCCTCTTCCCTGTTTATCCTTTCAAAGTTCGACACCTTTTCGTATATTTGCTCTATCAATTGAACACCTCTATCTCGTTGTATAAAGCATCCCTCTCAACGGGTATAAAACCTGCATTCTTTATCAAATTGACCATGTACTCCTTCGCCAAACCCAAAGGACTTTTCGCTCCTGCTGCATGTGTCACCCTCTCTTGACCAATCGTTCCATCGATGTCATCCGCTCCGAAATGCAGGCCAATCTGACCGATTTTGGGCGAAAGCATTACCCAATAGGCCTTTACATGGGGGAAGTTATCAAGGATTATGCGTGATAAAGCCAAAACCTTGAGTTCGCGCACTGCGTCAACCTTTTCAATCTTACCCTCAAGTGGCGTATTGGCGGGATGGAAGCTCAACGGTATAAAGCACAAGAAGCCGGGATGCTCTTCCTGTAATTTCCTCAACTTAAACAGATGATCTATGATCTCATCGTCTGTTTCTATATGCCCAAAAAGCAATGTAGCATTTGTTGGTATACCTAACCTGTGGGCAATGGCATGAACTTCAGACCATTTATCGAACCCGATTTTATTGGGATAAAGCTTCTTTCTTACCCTGTCTGAAAAAACCTCTGCACCACCTCCGGGCATAGAATCAAGACCGGCTTCTTTGAGTTCTGTTAAAACCTCTTCATAGCTCAATCCGCTAATCTTTGAAAAGTAATCAATTTCAACGGCCGTAAATGCCTTCACATTGACATCAGGAAAGTTGGTCTTTATCGCCCTAACCATATCGATGTAATAAGAAAATGGTTTTGTAGGGTGCAAGCCGCCGACTATGTGCACTTCTTTTATGCCTTTTGGCATCTTTGAAATCTCTTCAATTATTTCATCAACCTCCATTGTGTACGCATCGGGCTCATCACCGTTTCTGTAAAAAGCACAGAATTTACACTTAGAAACACACAGATTTGTATAGTTAATATGCTTGTTGAAAACAAAATAGACCTTTTTGCCTGTCTTCTTTATCTTTATAGACCTTGCTATCTCGCCGATTTCAAGCAGATTATCCGATCTCAAAATCAACTTCGCATCCTCAAAATCTACTGTTTCACCGCTCTCAACCTTTTCTCTGATCCTATCAAGCTCACTCATCTCTTTATCAGCTCCTCAATTTTCTTAAGCGTAAAATCTTTTATCCTCTCTAAATTGCCTTCATTGTTTGCCTCAAATCTCAAAACAAGTACGGGTTGAGTATTGCTTGCCCTCACAAGACCCCAGCCATAGCCTGTCTTAAACCTAACACCATCGATTGTAAGCATATCAACAATGCCCAATTCATCTTTCTCTTTGTTTAAAATTGACTTAAACTCCTCTATTACGTAACCCTTTTTATCCTCAGGACAATCTATTCTAATTTCAGGTGTGTTATAAACCTTTGGCAAGGAGTTTTTCCAGTTTACAAGATCCAATTTATCCCTTGTTACTATCTCTGCCAGCTTCAAAGACACGTAAATAGCGTCATCGTAGCCAAAGTAATTTTCGCCCATGAATATATGACCACTCATCTCGCCGGCAAGCAGCGCTTTTTCCTCTTTCATCTTACTCTTAATCAACGAATGCCCCGTTTTGTACATAATGGGTTTACAGCCCGTTTTTTCTATCATGCTATAAACAACATCGGAGCATTTAACATCCATTATGACCTTTGCACCCTTCTTCCTTTTGCATAAATCCTGCGAAAGCAAAAGCAACAGCTGATCGCCCCAGAGGATTGTCTTATCCTTCAAAACAACGCCGATCCTATCACCGTCCCCATCATAGCCAACGCCAAACTCAAGTTTGTACTTCTCTATGGTTTCCTTTAAATCCTTCAAGTTCTTCTCAACTGTAGGGTCCGGATGATGGTTAGGGAAATTACCATCGGGCTCAATAAACAACCCCTTCACATCAAAACCCAACCGTTTGAAAATCTCAAACCCCACAAAACCAGCCGTTCCGTTGCCACCGTCCAACGCAATCGAAGGTTTCTCTTCAATGTCTTTGATATAACCAAACTGGTCAAGCATAAAATCAATGTATTTACCCAACATATCGACCTTTTCTACATTCGGCTCAACGTTTTCATCCAAATGCACATCCAAAGAGAACATTAACTCTCCAACCTCTTTAATCTCCTTGCCAAAAAGTGTATCCTTACCCAAAGACAACTTAAAACCGTTGTACTCTTTTGGGTTATGAGAGGCTGTTATCATCACACCACCGTCAACGTTGAGATTGAAAAGTGAAAAGTACTGAACAGGCGTTGGGACAAGGCCAATATCAAACACCTTTACACCTTGAGAGTTAAATCCCTTTGTTA
>WFQR01000172.1 GCA_015486955.1 Hippea sp.
GCTGTAAATCTCATTCTTGTTTTTACATCAATTGCGTTCCATTCGTATCTTGGCAGGTCGTATCTTTCCATATGCTTGTATACACTCTTTGGCAGGGATGTCTCATCAAGTATGTGTTTTGTGTCTATCTGGAGGTGACTGAAGGGCGTTAAGTGTTCATAATCATAAAGGTGTCTCCTGTTTTTATTTAGGGTCTTTATTTTCTTTTTCTTTACTTTGTTTCTCTTTAAAACCTTCTTTATCGTGTTTTCGCTTATCTCTATGGAGTATTTGTTCCTTAGGTAAAAGCTCAAAAGCCTATATCTGTACCCTGTATTTTTTGCCTCTTCAACAATGAGTTTTTCAAGCTTACAGTCTATCTTCCTTCTTATGTTCTTTGGTCTTCTTGATAGGTCATTTAGCTCTCCATCCCTTGCCCTTCTCACTGTAGCCCTTGATATACCAAGTATCCTTGCTGTCTTTGAAACATTGCCGTTATTTTTTTCTAAAACCTTTCTGACCAAAATTCTTGCACTTGCAGGGTTTGATTTTCTCAATGTGTGGTATATACTATCCATGATGCAGCCTCCATCCCTTTAGGGTTTGTATGGGTCTTTTTAGTATATCCAAATTTAGTGATTTGAATATACAAAAGAGGATGTGGGCTGCATCAGCCCTTGAAAAGGAGAAAGATTTAATGGGCAGAAAACCTCTCTTTAGGTTTTCTGCCCCTACTATCTTTCTTATCCTCTTCTTCACATCCATGCTGTCGCCTCCACTCTCTTTTCCGTCCTTATCCTCACTCTCATCCCCAGACTCAGACATATATATTACCTCTATTTGCTTTAGGTGGTAAGTATGTTGGGACCTAGCTGGTCATATATAAATAATCTTTTTTGACAAAAAAATTGATTTCATTATATTATTAACCAATGAAGGAACGGCGTTTTTTTATCTTATTATATATGTTTCTAATCCTCGTCTTTATAACAATCTCAGCTATATTTTATTTATTTGAAACGACCCAAAAAAGAGAAATTTATAAATTTATCTATGAAAAAGAACTTATAAGGCATGAAAAGGGCGTAAGATTAGAAACCTATGCTGCCATCTCATATATCAACTTATCCGCAAGAAACCTAATAAGGAGCACATACAAAGAGCTAAAAAAAGAACTTGATTTAACAAAAAACTCCATAACAATACCTACTGATAACAAAACAATGCTTATCAATTTTATAAAACAGTTAAACTCATCGGTTAAACATAAATTTTTCATATCAACAGCTAAATTCAACTATCCAAATATAATAGATTTAAAAAAATGCAAAACATATATGTACTTTGGCTTAAAAAACACCCTACTTTGCGAAAGCAAACAAAGAAATAAAAAAGGGGTTCCTTTATTTTTTCTGCTTTTAACCTCAAAAATAGACAACAAAACAATAATAGGCATATATTCAAATTTCAACAATATAGAATTCAAAATAGCAAAAGATGTAGAACCCAAGCTAAACAACCTAATTTTTAAATATAAAACACCTGATAGTTACTTTTTCATTGCTAAAATACTAAATATTAACGGAGGAAAAAACTTCGCTTACAACATCTACAACCTATCAAAAGGCATATCAATAGGAAAACTTGTATCTTCAGATAGAAAAGATGTAAAAGGCAATCCTTATAGAACTCAATATTTAAAGGCTTTAAGGGAGAATGGGGAAACCTATTCTGTCTATTGGTATCCATCTCCAACAAGCAAAACTCCACAGGAAAAGGTATCGTTCAGAAAACTTTACAAACCCCTAAGCTGGATGGTAGGGACTGGATTTTACGTAGACAGACTAAAAAAAGAAGCAAAAACCTTTTCAGATTCACTTTTTGATAAGCTAAAGTACTTCAACACCCTTCTATTTCTTATTTATCTTTCATTTCTGCTATCTGTACATTTCATTAATAACAAATTCAATAGGTTGCTCTCAAAAGACACGAACACAATATTAAACGGAGTTTTAAAATTGGGAGAATTAGAAGAACCCATAGATACATCCAAAATCAATTCAGAACGCTTTAAGTTGATAGGAAACTCACTCAATAGCATTTCAAAAGACCTCATAGATAAAAAGAAACAGATAGAAACAAATAGAATTGAGTTTATAAGAGCCTTTGTTAAAGTTTTAGAGGTGAGAGATGTCTACACAATGGGACACTCAGAAAGAGTGGCTCTTTATTCTCAAAAAATAGCTGAAATTTTAGGAATGGATAAGCAAAAGCAATATAACTTATATATCGGAGGACTGTTACACGATTTAGGAAAAGTTGCAATACCTGATAGCATACTTCTAAAGCCAGGAAAATTGAGTAAATACGAATATGAAGTCATGAAATTGCACCCCATATTTTCATACGAGCTAATAAAAGACATAGGTTTCTTCAAAGACATATCCCTATTTGTAAGACAACACCATGAACGGTGTGACGGAAGCGGATACCCAGATGGCCTTAAGTGTGATAAAATAACATTCGAAGGAAAAATTTTGGCCATAGCTGATGTATTCGATGCACTAACAACGGCAAGACCATACAGAAATGCATTTAGTGTCGATAAAGCTATTGAAATTATGAAAACCGAGTCTTTAGATCAAGAAATATTGAGTAAGGTAGAAAAAAATTTGCCAGACATACTTTTAAAAGAGAAAAACCAGCAAGAAACTAAAGAAATTTTAGATATAGTCGAGAAAAGCAGGGTTGACCTATTTGAAAAAGACATACTCACAGGTCTTTATAGAATTAAATCCTTTATAAAACACCTTGAAGAAAAACTTAGCTTAAATATCGATTTTTACCTATTCATGGTAGATATAAAATATCTAAAAAAGATAAACTATCTCTTAGGCTACCAATATGGTAATGAATTAATAATGAAAGTTACGCAAATTATTGAATCTTTAAAAGAAACTGAATTTCACTCAAGAATTGGAGCTAATTTCTTTACATTTATTTACAACGGGAAAAATCCCGTGGAGTTTAAAAATAGACTCATGGAAAAACTTGAAACAATCGACATAAATGGACACAAGCCAGAATTCTACGTCACATTCTTAAGTTCAACAGGCATAAAAAACGCAGAGGAAATGATTTACCTCCTTGAAATGCAAATAGAGAGCTTAAAAGTAGCAGCTTTAAAAAACAAAAGTTAATTATCCAATGCCTTTAAAAATTCTTCAGCCTCTTTAGCCCAAATAAAGTTTTCTACCTTAACATTCGCCCTTTTCACACCATCAACCGAAAGGATTGCCTTCTTTATAGCTATTGCAAGCTGCAAACCAACGGGACAGTTTTCAACTGTTGGCCTAAATTTAATGCTTGCGATACCGTTTTCTTCGTCCACATTGAGATCGTAAACAAGCTTCAATTTGACAACATCTTCACGTAATTCAGGGTCATAAACGGTCTTTAGTTTCTCAATTATCTGCTCCTTCAGACTCATAAGCTCTCCATAATGTTCCTAAATATGTAATCAACGCTCTTTTTAACCTTTTCACACCTGTTATATGGCATCTCCAAATCTGTAATAGCTCTATTCACACATGTATCAAATGGAATCCTGCCCAAAACAGGCATACCCTCTTTTTCTGCAAAGTCCCCTATTTCTTTTGTCTTTTGCATATTCAGATCGTACTTGTTTATAACAACGCCGGATTTCACCTTAAAAGAGTCGCAAAGTTCTTTCACCCTCTTTAAGTCATGAATGCCTGCTGGCGTAGGCTCAGCCACAGCAATAACAAAATAAGCACCTGAAATCGTAGAAATTACGGGACAGCCAATACCGGGAGAACCATCAACCAAAATGTATTCTATACCCTTTTCTTCTGCTATCAGTTTCGCCCTGTGTTTAACCATCGTAACTAAGTTGCCAGAGTTTTCAGCACCGGGATAGAGCTTGGCATGAACCATAATACCGTAAGGAGTTTCAGATTCATACCATTCACCGCTATAAACATCCTTCATCTCAATGGCGCCAACTGGACATGCAATTTTACACAATTCACAGGAATCGCACTTTAGCTCATCAACATAATATTCACCATTCTCGTTTATATGTATGGCATCGAAGCGGCAAAGCCTTCTACACTCATCACACTTTATACACTTATCAACGTCTATATAAGCCTTTGGATTGCCTTTGAACAGTTCCTTATGCTTAACTTGGGGTTTCAATAGAAGGTACATATTCGCTGCATCTGCATCTGCATCAACTATAACCTTGTCCTTTAATACACAAGCTAAGGATGCCGTCAAAGTCGTCTTACCTGCACCACCTTTACCGCTTATTATAACAAGCTCTTTACTCATACCCGTTCCTCTATTTTCTTGAGTAAATCTTTGAAATCATCCTTAAATTTCTCAAACGGCAATTCACTCTTTGAATAGCTCTCTGCGAATTCTTTTGAAAATGGTAATCTAAAAAGTATTTCTATTCCTTCTTCCTTTGCATAATCATCGATTAGCGTATTATCCTCTTCGTATTTATTAACAACGATTCCAAATTTTAGACCCATATCCCTTACAAGCTCCACAGAAAGTTTTAAATCGCTTAAACCAAAGGATGTAGGCTCTGTAACAAGCAATACGTAGTCAACACCTTCAATGGTTTCAACAACGGTGCAGCTTGTGCCCGGAGGCGAATCCAATATCACCGTTTTAGACTCATTTATATAGTTCTTCTTGAGGCTTGCTATCAACTGTGTTGCACTTGCTTCACCTATATTGAGTTCACCCATAACAAAATCTATGTATTGAGCTTTTCCTATCTTTATCTTTCCGATCTCATCGGGCACTTCAACCAACGCCCCCTCAACGGGACATACATAGGCGCACGCTCCACAGGAGTGACACAGCTCATCAAAGAACATTGTCTTTTTGAGCGGTTCCCCCATAACAACCAAAGCCTTATAAACGCAGGCGTCGGCACATTTACCACAGAAAGTACAGATATCCTCATTAATCTTTGGAACCAAAACGTTAAATGGCTCTACCCTTTCTATTTTAGGCTTTAAAAAAAGATAACCATTGGGTTCTTCAGCATCACAGTCTATATACTGGGGATTATCGCAGGCGTATGCAAGCATCGTTGCAATGGTGGTTTTTCCTGTCCCTCCCTTACCGCTTGTTACGGCGATTTTCATGGAATTGCTCTCCTAAAATCTCTCAAGTTTTCCTTCCAACAATTTATCTATATTCTCTTGAACTGTCCTATTTTGTGCATTGTACAGCTTAATTGATGATGCACGTAAAATCTCCAACGCATTCGGACCATAGCTACCAGAAATTACTGCATCTACACCCTTTTCAACAGTAAACTTTGCCGCGGATACACCTACACCACCCTGATCGTTCAAGAATGGATTTTTTATCGCCTCAAAGTTCTTCGTGCCTGTATCGTAGATAATGAAATATTCGGCTCTTCCAAACCTTTCATCAACGGAAGCGTTCATACTGTCGCCTAATGCGGTCACCAAGACTCTCATAGTTCCCCCTTTCAAAAAATGCCCCGCAAAAAAGCGGGGCATTAGTCTCGAGTTTTCTTTAACTCTTCGAGTCTACTTTTAAGACTTTCTATTGTTTTTGTCAAACCTTCTATTTGATCTTCCAAAAGTTTTTTCTCATCTTCTTTTGAATAGGTGTAAGAAACCTGTGGGTAATATGTAGGCTGCCATCCCCACGCTCCTCTACCCCAACCTCTTCCTGCCCAGCCTCTTCCACGACCCCAGCCTCTACCTAAGCCTAAGCCAGGGCCACCTACCATATAACCGGGCACAGTATTACCAGAGCAATATCCTAAACCCCTTCCTGTTCTTGGTCCTGCTCCCAAAGGACCTGTTCTGTCACCCCATGGCATCTCTATCACCTCCATTCATTTTTTTACATTTTTTCATAATGCATTAATACACCTTTTCTCAAAACTTTCAAGAGTTATTTTCTCACTTATTGAACTTATGTTCAAATCTTTTTAGTCTCTCACAACCCGCTTACTCAGTAAATCACACATATACAGTACATTTTTTTCAATTAACATAATGAAGTTGCGTAAAAATAAACTACAGATTTAAATAGAAAAATTCTTGAAATATGCTGGCATTGACATATTGTTATTTTAGGATGAATAGAAAAGCTAAGAAAAATTTATTAGGTTTAGTCTTTATAATTACATTAATCATAGTTAGTTCAACATCTTATGCTAAAAATACCTTAGTCGCTGAAAAGGGTCTTCTAATAGGATATGGCCATGGGTATGTAGGTGGGTGTCACAATTCATACAAACCTCTGCTTTTCATCTACCATATAGGTTTTGATGCACATAAACTAATCCCATCTGTAATCCCTGATACGCAAAAAAGATTAACATTCTATTTAGAGCCACAGTATAACAAGGTAATACATCCAGCCAGTGACTACGAATTTGGCCTGGGATTTGGTTTGGAGTACAGATTTAACATAATAAAAAATGCAATGGACGGCTACATCCTTGCGGGCTCTGGCTTCCATTATATATCCTACGATTCAAGTTGCCAATCTGGCGGCTTTAATTTTAACGACAATTTAGGCGCAGGTTTTTACATCTACATAACCCACAACTCAGCTATAAATTTAGGTTTCAGGTTCAGGCACATTTCAAACGCAGATATTAGAATGCCAAATGAAGGCATAAATTCTTTCCTTTTTACGCTTGGATATTCAGTTTTCTTCTAAAAATTTTTGATATCTTTGCTCTTAGCATTAAAAATTTTTAATAAAAAGGCAAAGCTCATTTCATATAAGGTATCTAAACTTGTATAGAGTCTCCGAAAA
>WFQR01000173.1 GCA_015486955.1 Hippea sp.
ACTAACGGCGTTATGTTTATGTCTGAAAATGTCTTGTTATTGTTTTTTCTCATCTAAGCGTCTCTAAAAATCCCTCCAGCTCTTCTGATATATTAGAGAGCTTTGTGTGCAATATGTTATAACCAATAACAGCAGGAACAGCCACAAAGATACCCGCAGCAGTAGTAACCAAAGCCTCAGATATGCCCGGTGCCACCGTTGCAATGGTAACACTTTGAACGTTACCGATACTATTGAAGGCGTTTATAATGCCCCAAATCGTTCCAAATAGACCTACAAAGGGTGCTGTAGCTCCAATGGAAGCAAGCCAAGGAAAACCACCTTCTAAATCTTTACTGACGATCTCCAAAAAACTCCTTGCAGAAGCATACGACTCTTTGCTAAGCAAGTAAATATTACCCGCAATGGACTCCGTTGCTTTGGCGAAAGCGTCAAGTGATGACTTATCACTGGTCTCTATGAACTTTTTGATAAATATACGGTTTTTGTTGAAAATTGATCGAAGTTGCAACCACTTATAAATCATAAAACTCCAAGAATACAAAGACATAATAGCCAAAACAATGAGGACAGCTATAGCTATGCTACCTATATGACTAAAACCGAAATAGTTGTTCATGACGCCAATTCCACCATGCTTTCGTATTTTTTCACCAACCTCCTTACCCTTTCATAATTTGCATCGTCAAAAGAGAGCGAGGAAAGTTCATTTTTATACTTCTGTGCGTTCTCTTTGGCCTTTTCCAAATCCACATCCTCTTTTGCCATAACTTCATCTGCAATAACAAATACGTTATCTTCTGTAACTTCGAAGTAGCCGCCAACGATCAAAAGCTTCATCTTTTCTTGATCCTTTGGTTGCACTTCCAAAAGACCCACATCAAGCACTGTAATAAAATTCTCATGCCCCGGCAAAACGCCGAACTCACCTAATTTGCCCGGGGCACCGATATATTCAACCTTACCTTCGAATACCTTTTTCGACGGCGTTACAATGCTAACATTTAACTCAGGCACTACTACCTCCCATTACTGAACAAGTGTTTTCGCCTTCTCCAACGCCTCTTCTATAGTTCCAACCATGTAGAAAGCCTGTTCTGGAACATCATCGTGTTTTCCATCGATAATCTCTTTGAATCCCCTTATGGTATCTTGTATCTTAACGTATTTTCCACTCATTCCCGTAAACTGTTCAGCTACAAAGAACGGTTGAGACAAGAACCTCTGTATCTTTCTTGCCCTATTAACGATGATCTTATCCTCTTCACTCAACTCTTCCATACCAAGTATAGCTATAATATCCTGCAACTCTTTATACCTTTGCAAAATCTCCTGGACCTTTCTTGCAACCTCGTAATGTTCCTTACCCACAACAGCAGGATCTAAAATCCTCGACGTTGAATCAAGCGGGTCAACAGCAGGATAAATTCCAAGCTCTGCCAACTTCCTTGAAAGAACCGTTGTAGCATCCAAATGGGAGAATGTCGTTGCAGGTGCTGGGTCTGTTAGGTCGTCTGCAGGAACGTAAATAGCCTGAACGGAAGTAATGGAGCCCTTCTTCGTTGATGTAATTCTCTCCTGCAACTCACCCATATCCGTACCCAACGTCGGCTGATAACCAACGGCGGATGGAATCCTACCAAGCAAAGCCGAAACCTCTGATCCTGCCTGTGTGAACCTAAAGATGTTATCTATAAAGACAAGCACATCCAAGTTCTTTTCATCCCTAAAGTACTCAGCGACGGTAAGACCTGTCAAACCGACCCTTGCCCTTGCTCCGGGTGGCTCATTCATCTGACCGTAGATCAATGCAGCTTTATCCAAAACGCCCGATTCCTTCATCTCATTCCACAGGTCATTCCCTTCCCTTGTCCTTTCACCAACACCACAGAAAACCGAATATCCACCGTGATGCATAGCAACATTGTGGATCAATTCCATAATAAGAACGGTCTTTCCAACACCAGCACCACCAAATAGCCCTGTTTTACCACCCTTTGCATAAGGACAGAGCAGATCGATAACCTTTATGCCCGTTTCAAACATCTCGCTTGTAGTGGATTGTTCCTCAAGTGGTGGGGCTTCCCTGTGTATGGGCCATCTTATCTCATATTGGATCGGACCAAGTTCATCCACAGGCTCTCCAACGACGTTCATTATCCTTCCCAAAACACCTTCACCGACGGGTGTCGTTATATAATCACCCGTATTTTCAACCTCAGTACCCCTCACCAAGCCGTCCGTCGAATCCATTGCAATTGTTCTTACCCTTCTCTCACCTAAATGCTGCTGAACCTCCAAGATCAGATCACTTGTTGCACCCTCTATATCTTCCTTTTTTATTCTTAAAGCAGTGTAAATTGGCGGTAAATCACCCTCTGCAAACTCAACATCGACAACCGGTCCTATTACCTGAACAATTTTTCCTTTTTCTGCCATAAGCTTTCTCCCCTTACTTTTATTGTTTCATTGCTTCTATACTTGTGGTTATTTCGATCAATTCCTTCGTTATTGATGCCTGTCTTGCCTTGTTAAACTGCAAAGTTAAGCTCTTAATCATTTCGCCCGCATTTGTTGTTGCAGCATCCATAGCTGTCATCCTTGCCGCATGCTCACCGGCTAAGGATTCAAGCATAGCACCGTACAATTCCATCTTAACAAACTTGGGTAACAGTTCATTCAAAACCGTCTCTTTATCCGGTTCGAAGGTGAATTTTTCAACGATATTGTGCTCACTTGGAACTTTATCACCTATCATGATGGGCAAAAGCTTCTTAACTGTAACCCTCTGTATCAAAACATTAACGAACCTATTGTATATCACATAAACCTCGTCTGTCTCACCATTTAAGAAATCGGCTATGATCTTATCCATTATCTCGCTTGCATTGGAAAACTCAGCCCTGTCTTTCAATATATCGCTATAAGCCTCTTTGGGCTTTATACCCCTGAACTTAAAGTACGTATGCGCAAAGCGACCGATGAGTATTAAGTTGACGTTTTTCCCTGAGAACTTTGTGTTCATTAGTTTTTCAGTCTCTTTTAGAACGTTGTGATTGAAGGCACCACAAAGACCCCTATCCGAGGTTATAACAATCAGATCAACGTTCTTTACGTCTCTAAATCTCAAAAGATCGTTTTCATGGTGGGACGTGGAACTAACAAGGGATGAAACCATCTGCTCAAGTTTATTCCTAAAAGGCCTGAATATCATGGCGGCATCTTGTGCCCTTCTCAGTTTTGCAGCTGCCACCATTTTCATGGCCTTCGTTATCTGCTGTGTCTTCTGTATACTGCCGATCTTTCGTTTGATATCTCTCATACTAAGAGCCATAGCTCATGCTCCTTCTTAAGGTTTAAAGACTTTCTTAAACTCTTGAATTGCATTATCCATCTTGGCCTTTAGTTCATCATCAATCTTCTTTTTCTCCTTAATCTCAGGCAACAGATCGGGGAACTTAGCCTCTACAAACTTATAAAGTTCTTGTTCAAACTTCTGCACATGCTCAACAGCAATATCATCCAAATAGCCATTGTTTCCTGCGTAAATTATTAATATCTGTTTCTCAACAGGTAGTGGTGAAAATGGCGGCTGCTTCAAGATCTCCGTAAGTCTTGCACCCCTGTTCAACTGCTGCTGAGTAACTTTATCCAAATCAGATCCAAACTGGGCAAAAGCCTCAAGCTCCCTGTACTGGGCAAGTGCAAGCCTAAGCATTCCAGCAACCTGTTTCATTGCCTTAATCTGTGCAGCACCACCAACCCTCGAAACAGAGATACCTGCATTAACAGCAGGCCTAATACCGCCATAGAAAAGGTCGCTTTCCAAGTATATCTGACCATCTGTAATGGAGATAACGTTTGTTGGAATGTATGCCGAAACGTCGCCTGCCTGTGTTTCAATTATTGGCAAAGCCGTCAAAGAACCGCCGCCCAACTCATCGGAGAGCTTTGCTGCACGCTCAAGCAACCTTGAGTGTAGATAGAACACGTCTCCTGGGTATGCTTCTCTGCCGGGTGGCCTCCTTAAAAGCAGAGAAACCTGCCTGTAGGCCTGGGCGTGCTTTGTCAGATCGTCGTATATGATCAATGCATGCATACCGTTGTCCCTAAAATACTCACCCATCGTAACGCCAGCATAAGGGGCGATATACTGAAGCGGTGCAGGATCCGATGCCGTTGCAGCGACAATCGTTGTGTATTCCATAGCACCCATTTCTTCAAGCTTCTTCCAGATCCTTGCAACCGTCGACCTTTTTTGTCCTATTGCAACGTAGATACAGTAAACATCCGTATCCTTTTGGTTGATTATCGTATCCAATGCAATCTGTGTCTTACCGATCTGCCTATCACCGATGATAAGCTCCCTCTGACCCCTTCCAATTGGGATCATGGCGTCTATTGCCTTAATGCCTGTTTGTAAAGGCTCTTTAACAGACTGCCTCTGAACAATACCCGGTGCTTTTATCTCAATCCTTCTGTAGTGTTCACTCTCGATGGGGCCTTTGCCATCTATGGGCTCACCAAGCGCATTTACTACCCTACCAACCAAAGCTTCACCAACAGGAACCTGTGAAATCTTTCTCGTTCTCTTGACCTTTTCACCCTCTTTAATCATCTTATCGTCACCAAGAACGACCACACCAACGTTGTCCTCTTCCAAGTTCAAGGCCATACCCATGACGCCACTTTCAAATTGGACAAGCTCATTGGCCATAACCTTTGTAAGTCCATAAACCCTTGCAATACCGTCACCAACACTCAAAACAGTTCCCGTCTCGCTTATATCGATAAATTCTTTGGCGTTCTCAATCTCTTTCTTTATTACTTCACTGACTTCGCTCGCCTTAATCTGCATCTATCCCTTCCTCCTTATATTGAAAGTCTCAAAAGTTTTTGTTCTAAATTAGACAGATAGGTTTTTAAACTACCATCGTAAACAACATCCTTAACCTGAACAATAATGCCCGCAATGAGACTTGCATCCTTTTCAAAAGTAAATATAACCTCTTTATTTAACTTCTTACCCAAACTCTCTTTCAGCCTTTCCTTTGTCTCTTCATCCAAGTCAACGGCGCTTTTTACAAAGGCCTTTACCCTACCCTTCTTCTCATCTACAAGCTCTTCAAAGGTTTCAGCTATTTCGTAAAACAGCTTGAATCTGCCCTTTTTAGCAACGTATTTGATAAATTCAACCAATATTTCATCTTCACAAAGCTCTGATATCACCTTTTCTTTGTTGCTATACGGAATTACGTAAGCTGAAAGATAATCAAAAACCTCTGGATTACCTTTTAGAAAATCCACCAAACCTTTGAGTTTCTTTAGAAGCTCATCCTCATCAACACCCTTATCCACACAAATACTCAAAAGGGCTTTTGCATATCTCGATGATAGCTTTCTATCAATCATTGCTGCAAACTCCTTATAAATTTATCGTTTATCTTGGCATGCTCTTCAGGTGTCAAGTTCTCAAACTTCTTCTTCAAGTTCTCTATGGCCTCTTTACTCATCTTTTTAAGCAGTAGCATCCGGGCCTTAGAGAGAATAGAAGCCTTCTCCTCTTCAATAGAAGCAAGGATTCTATTTATCGCCTTTTCCACTTCCTTGAGTATCTGATCCCTTTCGTTCTTTGCCATCGACTCATAGGTTTCTAATAGGCTTTTGATCTCGTCTTCAAGTCTTTCAAGCTTCCTCTTTGTTTCTTCGTACAGTTTTTCTGCTTCCTCTTTAAGTTGCTCAGCTTCCTCTAACTCCTTTTTTATGCTTTCTCTTCTTGTTCTAAAGAACTCTGCAACAGGCTTTCTTAAAAAGTAATACAAAATACCAACAAACAAAACAAAATTTATAACCCTCCAGCCCATATGCGGTTCAACGCCACCTTCTTCCGCTGCAAGGGCCAATGTAGGCATGAATGCGAGTATTAAACCCAAGATGTACTTAAGCATGATTGTCCCCCTACTCCATAATTTGTCTGTATATTTTGTTGGCTATCTCAATACTGTAATCCTTAGAACTGGAAAGTTCTAACTCTATCTGCTTGTTGATCTCTTCCTCGTACTTTCTAATCTCTTCCAATGCTTCCCTCTGTTTCTGAGAAATTCTTTCGTCCTTTTCCTTCAGCGTTTGAGAAATCAGATTTGTATAGTCCTCTTTAGCCTTCTGCTCAGCTTCCCTAATCCTTTTTGCGTACTCCTCTTCGTTCTTTTGAGCTTCACTCTTCAATGTAGAAGCCTTACTCTTTAGATCCTCAATTTTTCCATATCTTTCTCTTATCTTTGATAGCAAAGGCCTGTACAAGATTATGTTCAATACAAACAGCAGGAACAGAAAATCCAACATCTGGATAAATAGCGTGTGGTTGATGTTTATCATTTTTACCTCCTACCTCTGGTCCAAAATTGTCGGAGTAAAATACCATAACATATTATTTGTGTCAATAAACTTGCTATTCTACAATAATAAAATTATTAACATACTGTTTTATTTCATTAAAAAATGGTTCGATATCACCATGAATTAGCGACCTTTCTATAGGTCCTCTCTCTTCTTTTGGTACAATTAAGGTTTTAACAACATTTTCCTTTACAAATCTTAATATCTCCTCTGCCGTTTTACCTTTGAGCTCAACCCTTTCAACTTTAATCTGGTTATCGGAAGACTTAATTACATCCTCTAACTTCTCCATTATAACCTTTCCTATATTTTCAATTCCCGCCTCAAGTTCCTTTTCCAAGCGCACATAACCACCCTTTGAAAAGAAGTCTGTATCATTAACAAATAGCAAGTATATAGTCCGAATGTTATCTTCCTTTGCAATCTCCAAAGCCCTCTTAACAGCCTTCTCACCCACTTCAGATCCTTTGGCCACAACAACCAATTCGTATTCCATCCTAACCTCCTAACAACAGCCAGACCATACCAATTGCCACAGACACAATGGTAGCTGGTGCTCCAACCTTTAAAAATTCCTTGAATGTTATAGGGTAACCTGCCCTTTCGGAAATCCCCGCCGTAACAACATTGGCACTCGCACCGATCAGGGTTCCGTTTCCTCCAAGACAAGCACCCAAAGACAAAGCCCACCAAAGAGTATTGCCAGCATCAGGTATTGTTCGTGTTAGATAAGCCACTACCGGCAGCATTGTAGCAGTGAAAGGGATGTTGTCTATAATGGCCGAAGCAAATGCACTTACCCATATGATCAAGATTATCGCAAGTGTCAAACTATTGCCCGCCAAATCCTTAACCCATGATGCTATCATCATTATAACACCCGTCTGAACACTACCCTCAACAATGATGAACAACATCATAAAGAACACAAGTGTAGTCCACTCAACCTCTTTCTCCATCATCTCCGTAATATCAACACCGCTTAGTATCAAAATCAAACCAGCACCAACTAAAGCTGCTATTGATGGCTCCATGTGGAAGAAACCATGTGTAACGAACAAACCTATAACAAATGTAAGAACAAACAGACAGTACTTGAGTAACTTTGCATCGGTTATCTTGTATTCTTCTCTGAGTTTCTCGAGCAACTTATCCACATTTTCAACCTTGCCCTTTTTATACTCCTTACCAAAGAAAAACTTCATAACAAAAACATTGGCAATCAATATCAGAAAAATAACATCACCAAGATTTATGAGAAACTGGTTGAATGTTAAATGTGCAAATGAACCAATCATAATGTTGGGTGGATCGCCTATTAACGTTGCGGTTCCACCCATATTCGATGCAATCACCTCGGGTATCAACAGGCTCATAGGGTTTATATTCAACATGAGAGCAATCTCTATGGAAACAGGAGCAATCAATAGCATCGTCGTGACGTTGTCAAGAAATGCACTGACAATAGCCGTAACAAACATCAAAATGATCGACAGTTTAAACACATTACCTTTACTCATGGCATAGGACTTGTAAGCAAGCCACTGAAAGACACCGGTCTTTTTCATCACGCCAACTATTATCATCATACCCATGAGAAGTAAAATGACGTTGAAATCTATCGCCCTAACGGCTTCATCGAATGAGATAACGAAGTAATTCTCGTTAAAAATACCGATCGTATAAGAAACAAACAGTAAAATACCCGCACCTATTATTGCTGCTACAGTTCGGTGTAGGATCTCAAATGAAATAAGTGCAAAGGTCATTACCAAAACAATTAAAGCTATCCAAAAAGCGGGCGTAGTTACACGCCCCATTGTTTCGTTAACGGATGATATGTATATGGTTTCCCCATTGGGCAACTTTGAAACCAATATATTCCTAATGGGCTCGTGTATGGTCTCATAGGTGCTTTTTTTGAATTCAATATCTATGTCGGTAGGCTTCAACTGTTTAATGGGAATTTCTATAAAATAGCTACCGTTCCTCGTAGTTTCAGTTTTTGCCAAAACCTTACCATTGGATAAGATAACAACTTCAACACCATCAATAGCCGAACCATGCTCGTTCTTTATCACACCTCCTACCCTCAAAGTGGCAGCTTGGGAATACGCAGTGAGCACAAAAACAAAAAACACAAACATCCACACTACCCTTTTCATAGAGATCACCTCTAAAAAACTTTGTGTTCAAGATTGAAACTTGCCAATAAAATCTCTCAGCTCGCTTATGTCGTCAAAGACAAACTCTACTTTAAATCTTTTACCGCTTCTCCTTAACTTTACATTCTTAAAAATACTGCTTAAAATCTTGAATTCCTCAGGTAAATCCTCTCTATTCTTTGCCAACCTCTCACTTTCCCTAACACTCAACTTTTTCTCTATGATCTCCTCAGCTAACCTTTTTTGTTCACCCTCATCCTTCAAGGACAAAATAGCCCTTGCGTGGCCGGCTGTTATCAGACCCCTCTTTATCTTTTCGATAATCTCCTCTGGCAAATTGAGAAGCCTTAAACTATTGGCTATTGTTGCCCTATCCTTACCTATGCGTTTCGCAAGCTCTTCTTGTGTATAATGAAAATTCTCAATTAACCTCTTATACGCTAACGCCTCTTCAATGGGGTTTAAATCCTTTCTCTGAACATTCTCGATTAACGCTATCTCTGCCGATTCTTCATCCGTAATATCCTTTATAATCGCTGGAATGGAACTTAAACCCGCTTTTTTAGCGGCTAAAAAACGCCTTTCACCTGCAACGATTTGGTATTTATCTCCGTGCTCCCTTACAATTATTGGCTGTATTACACCCTTTTCCTTAATTGACTCTGCTAACTCCTCTATGCCTTTTTCATCAAAATTCTCCCTCGGCTGGAAGGGGTTACTCTCAATCAAATCCAAAGCTATAGTGGTAATCCGATTTTCTTTTTCAAAATCGTCGAGCTCTCCAAAAAGCGCTTCCAATCCCTTTCCCAAGCCGCCTTTTTTAGGCATACTTCAAAACCTCTTTTGCCAACGACAGATAACTTTGGCTTCCTGGACACTTAATATCGTATGAGATTACGGACTTACCAAAACTCGGAGCTTCAGACAACCTCACATTACGGGGAATTAAGGTCTTAAATATGTACTTTGGAAAATGCCTCTTTAGTTCCATTTCAACCTGTTTGGACAGGTTGTTTCTCTTATCGTGCATCGTAAGGAGTATGCCTTCTATCTTCAAAGACGGATTAAATGTCCTTTTTATTAGGTTAATCGTATGCAAAAGCTGGGCCAAACCCTCCATAGCAAAATACTCGCATTGCACAGGCACCAAAACGGAATTTGCTGCAACAAGGGCATTTATGGTTAAAAAGCCCAACGATGGCGGGCAGTCTATAAGCACATAATCAAAACCTTTGACATCCTTTAGCAGGTTTTTCAAAATCCTCTCCTTGTTCTCCAAATTCTTAAGCTCAACCTCTGCACCAATTAAAGAAATATTTGACGGTACTATAAAGAGATTTTCCATTTCCGTGGGTGTTATCAAGGACTGAAGACTCTTTTTGCCTATCAAGGCATGATAAATGCACATCTCCCTTTCGGCATTTAGACCACTTGTGGCATTTGCTTGAGGATCAATATCAATTATCAGGACTTTTTTACCAAAAACGGCAAGCGATGCACCAAGATTTATTGCCGTAGTGGTTTTACCAACGCCACCTTTTTGATTGGTGATCGCTATCGTCTTCATCTCTTTCCTGCCACCATGATCTCAAACATCTTTTCACACGCATCAGGTTTGCACAGTCTTCTTGCGTTTTTAGACATCTCATCTAACTTATCAACCGTTAGTGATGATATAATACTCAGAATTTTTTTTCCAGTTAAATCTCTATCCTCTAAAATTAAGGCAGCATGGGCATCTGAGAAAACCTTAGCATTAAAGTATTGATGATTATAGATTGCATAGGGGTAAGGAACAAGTATAGAACCTAAAGCTGCGCAGGATATCTCGCTTAAAGTACTTGCTCCTGCTCTACACAATATAAAATCAATAGATCTATAGAAACCCTCCATATCGTCGATAAACTTATGCACTTCCCAATCTTTTTTATTTCTTTTATATGCATACTTCACGCGCTCATAATCTTCATCGCCTGTCTGGTGAATAATTTTAAAATTGGTTTCAAAACCCGAAAGCTCTATCATGGCGTTGTTTATGCTCCTTGCACCCCTCGACCCACCGATAACACCAACAACAAAAGGCTCCTTTATCGATCTTTCGAGGTTCTCGAACTTTATCCTTGTGGGATTGCCCACGACAATTGCATTGTCAAAGAATTGCTTTGTAATCTCAAAATTTACAAACGTAAAATCGCAAAGTTTTGATAATACTCTGTTTGCCTTGCCGGGATACGAGTTCTGCTCCAAAATTGCAGATCTAACACCCTTTGTAACAGAAGCCAAAACAACAGGAAAACTGACGTATCCCCCAAACCCAACAGTAAAAATAGGCTTTATCTTGCCAATAAGCTTCAGAGCATCAAAATATGCTTTAGATACACCCAAAAAACCTTTAAATTTATCGATCAAACCTTTGCCTGCGATACCCCGTGACTTTAACAGGTAATACTCAATGTTATAACGCGGTAAAACCCTCTTTTCCAATCCATAATCCGAACCAATAATAATTGGATTGTAACCTTTGTCTTTCAAAAAATCTGCGAAAGCCAAAGCAGCAAAGAGATGCCCGCCCGTGCCACCGCCCGTAAGGACAACATTTCTCACATTACTATCTCCAATTTGCTTATACTTTTACCATCAATAAACTCCTTATCGACCCTATAAACACGATCTGCAACCTCAAGCATTCTATCTGAGTGTGTAACCAGCAATATCTGATTTGCCTTTGAATAATCCCTGATCATCGCCGTTAGTTTCTCTAAAGCCCTATTGCTCAAGCCAGACTCAATCTCATCAAATATAACGGTCTCGCTTACTTTTGATAGTTCCGACAATGCAACCTTTAAGGCAAGGATAAACCTCGATTTCTCACCGCCGCTTGCAACCTTATCTATGGAATCAGGTTCAATATCAGGATTTGCGGAAAATAGTATATCAACCCTATCAAAACCAAGATGTGTCACTTTACCCTGATCAAAAGCAATCTTAACTTTGCTATTTTCCATATTGAGCTCGGCCAGATGTTCCTTAATTCTTTTTTCAAGCAAATCTGCAACCTTCTTTCTCTCTAAAGATAAGCGTTTGGCACAATCAATCATTATCCTCTCTCTTTCTTCCAGCCTCCCTTTCAAATCATCAATTTTCCTCAAAATCTCTTCTTTTTCGTCTATCAAAGACTTCAGTTGTTCCTTCTGCTCGATTATCTCATCCAGATCCTTACCAAACTCCCTCTTCAATTTCTCAAGCTGAAACAAACGGGCATTTATCTTATCCACATCTATATCTGAAAGGTCTTGATTTAGCACATCGTAAAGCTCATCTTTCGCCGAACGTATAAGCTCTAATGCCTCATTTAGAGCATCCTTTGAAGAAAACTTAAAAGATTGGGTTTCAAGTCTATCCAAATTGGACACAAGCCTACCCAAAAAATCTTCTACTGATCCCTCCTTCTCATAAAGTTCAAAAACGGCCTCTCTTGCAATATCCATTGCAAGTTTCGAGTTCTTAACCCTGTTCAGCTTATCTAAAAGCTCATCATATTCACCCCTTTTGGGATTAACCTTTTCTATTGCTTCAAGCAGTATCTCTGGATGTTTATCTGCAATCTCATTCAATTTACACTGAAGCTCAACTATTGTGTTTTTAAGCTTTTCATATCCCAAAAACCTATCTTTAAAATCATTAATAACGGATCTATCAACACGCGTATCGATTGTCTTTAGGAGTTTGTCCGACGAAAAAATCTCAAACCTATAATCTTGAGAAACAATGCTCAAAAAAAGACCTTTAAGCGAAGATACAATTTTAGCAGTCACAGGTTCATGGTTGATCAAAACCTTCGTAGCCCCTCTTTTTATCACTTTAGTGAAAATCACCTCATCATCAAAGATGCCGAAATCGGACAACGCCTTCCTTTGCTCATCCGATAACTGAAACAACAGAGAAACCTTCGAAAAATCTGCAAAATTACCCACAATACTTGTATCGACTTTTTGAGAAAAAACGCAGTCTATTGCTTTAATTATCAAGGACTTCCCGCTTCCAGATTCACCAATAATGGCGGTAATTTTATCCGACGGTTCTATAACGCACTTTTCAATGGTTAAAAAGTTCTCTATCTCTATCTTCTTTAACATTTCACGCTTCTAACCTTTCTCTCCTCCCAGTTGAGTTTTGTCCTTAGAACATCAAAATAGTTCTTATTCCTCTGTGTTATCAACTTTATCTTCCTCGTTGATTTGCTTATAACAATCCTGTGTTTCGTTGTAACTCTATACCCGATTTGTCCATCCAAAGTGGCCATTACGTCCTCAATATCCTCATCCACTCTAACGGTCAGCCTCGCATTATCAGGTAAAACAATGGGCCTATTGGAAAGCGTGTGAGGGCAAATGGGTGTGAGTATTATGCAATCCATTGTGGGATAAACAATTGGTCCACCGGCAGCCAAGTTATAGGCTGTGGAACCTGACGGCGTTGAAACAATCAATCCATCGGCATGATAGGTGGCCACATCCATTTCCTTTCCGCCGAAACTAACCTTAACATTGATAGGAACGATCCTCGCCAAAGCGCCTTTACTCAACACAGCGTCGTTAAATACGGTTTTTCTGCTAATAAAATCTGAATTATTGTAAATTTCAACATCCAGCATCATCCTTTCTTCGATAAAAAACTCATTCTTAACAAAAACCTTGTCTAAAGCATCGTACATCTCAGATAAAGGTACTTCCGTTAAAAAACCCATCCTACCCAAATTCACGCCCAATATGGGTATATCCTTTTTGGACTCATTGACGGATCTTGCAGCAGATATAAACGTTCCATCACCGCCAAGTACAATTATCATATCCACATGTGCAGCAAGCCCTTCTCTATCCATACCCTTCAAACCTAAAGATTTAGCAGCCTCACATCCTAAGACAACTCTAACGCTATTCTTATTCAAATATTCAATTAACTCTTTAACTATTTTGTCTATATTTTTCACTTTCGCCTTAGCTATAATACCAACGGTTTTAAACATCTAACCTCCAAAATAAGCTTGCTTTATTATGTTATCGTCTTCGAAATCTTTCGCTTTTCCCGATGCCACAATTTTTCCATTCTTCAAAAAATATACCCTATCCGCTATTTTTATGGTCTTATTAACGTTTTGCTCAACTATCAGTACCGTGAGCCTATTCCTTTTCATAAACGATATTATGTTAAACAGGTCTTTAACTAATTTCGGCGAAAGACCTGCAGATGGTTCATCCAAAATCACAAGTTTTGGCTCTCTTATCAAGCTCTGGGCAATGGATAGCATCTGTTGTTCACCACCAGACAAAAAACCCGCTTTAAGCCCAATTTTCTCTTCCAAATTGGTAAAGTGCTCAAAAATCCCCTCAAGCTTCTGTCTGAACCCCTTTTCCCCTTCAGCTTTTAAATTCTTATAAAACGCAACCCTAAGATTGTCAAGAACAGTTAGGTTTTTAAAGACCGTTCTTGTGTCTGGTAGATACGATATACCAAGACCAGCTATTTCATGGGTTTTGAAATTGGTTATATCTCTGTCTTCAAACACAACCCTGCCATGCTTTTTTAAAACGCCCATAACGGCATTGAGTATCGTTGTTTTACCCGCACCGTTAGAGCCAACTATTGCCACTATCTCCCCTTTTCTTACCTCGATATTAACATCTTTAACAGCTAAAGCTCTGCCATAATGAACTGTCAAATTCTCGACCTTTAGCATCTACTCACCCATATATGCCTTAATAACCCGATAATCGTTCATGACTTCACTGGGCAGACCTTCTGCAATCTTTTTACCGCTGTCCATGACAACTATGGAATGTGAACAGTTTGTCACAAACTCCATATCGTGTTCTATTAAAAGTATCGATATGCCGCGCTCCCAAATCCTGAAGATACTCTTTAGCAAAAGCTCTGTTTCATCCTCATTTAATCCCGCAGCCGGTTCATCCAACAAAAGCAATTCAGGTTCAGAAACCAAAGCCCTTGCAATCTCCACAAGCCTTTTTATACCAAAGGGTATCTGATTGGGATACTTATACAGATAATCCTCTATCTTTAAAAATCTGCAAACCCTTTCAACCTTCTCAAAAACACCCTTTTCATGACCTTTGTTGAGTCCAAGAATGACGGATACAGGGTTTGACTTAATTTTGCTGTGCAAACCCAAAGCAATGTTTTCTTTAACCGTTAGAGCATCAACGAGTTGTATGTTCTGGAACGTCCTTGAAATTCCTAAGTTTATAAGTTCGTAAGGTTTATACGAGAAGAGATTCTTACCTTTAAAAATAACCTCTCCGCTATCGGCTTTATAAAGCCCTGTTACGATGTTAAACAACGTTGTCTTACCAGCGCCATTTGGACCTACAAGTGCTTTTATCTGCCTTTCTCTTACAGAAAAACTAACACCATCAACAGCCTTAACACCACCAAAGTGTTTCGTTATGTTTTTTATCTTTAAAATATCGCCCTTTTCCATTTTATAAATCCACCCAAACCTTTAGGCATAAACATGGCTGCAATTACTAACAGCAATCCATTAACAATTGGCCAGTAATCCTGTAAAAATGTCAGGATATTCGGAAGCGAAGCCAAAACAACCGTTATAATCAAAGACCCAAAGATACTATCTATGCCACCTACAAAGGCCATGACGATGTAATCTATTGATTTTAAAAGATCAAACGAAGAAGGCGAAATAAAGCCCAAATAAAATGCATACAAACCGCCGGCAAAAGCAGCATAGAAGGCACTCAAAGAAAAGATCACTACTTTATACAGATGGACATTCACACCAAAGGACAATGCCGCTAATTCCTTTTCATGTATGGCTTTTAGTGCCCTTCCAAAATGGGAATTAACAATTCTGAAGCTAAAAAAGGCAAATAAAAACACTACAATCCAGACAAAAAAGAAAAACTTCTTTTCACTATCGAACACAAAACTACCAACACTTAACATGGGCATTCCCGTCAGTCCTTGATGGCCGCCCGTTAAATCCACCAAATTATTTGCAAAAATGTAGATTATCTCACCTATAGCAAGCGTGGCCATAGCTAAGTAGTGGCCTTTTAGTTTTAGCGTTGGATAGCCGACAATAAGGGCAAAAACAGACGTTAACAGCGATGCTATTAAAATTGATAGCCACGGATTAATGTTAAACCTGATAGCTAAAATCGAAGAAATATAAGCACCCAAACCAACAAAACCTGCATGGCCCAAAGAAACCTGGCCTGCATAGCCCAAAAGTAGATTTAAACCCATAACAACAATAACCGTCAATGCAGCAATTGATATCATATTGAGGATAAAGGGGTTTTTTATTATAAAGCCTGAAAGGAAAAAGAGAGCGATCAATACGTAAGTGGCTGTGTTTTCTTTCATTTAAACCC
>WFQR01000174.1 GCA_015486955.1 Hippea sp.
AAAAATGCTTACACGTATCTGCCCAAATCCATCAGGCGGTTTCCAGATGTGGAGTTTTTGAAGTCCATGATGGAGTCTGTGGGTTTTAGGGATGTTTATTATAAAGCACTGACTTTCGGTGTTTCTTTTATACATTGTGGTGTAAAGCCTTAAAAAAAGAAGGTTGTCATGGGCAAGTTTGATTTTATTTGCAAGGTTGAAATATGCTTCAGCGGTGATAAGGAGTCAAAAGAGGCCTTTGTCTATGAATTAGAGAAGCTGTGCGATGGTTGGGACATTGTCATCAATGAGGAAAAGAGCGGTTGTTGGGATATTATTGTTTACAATAGGTTCTTTGAGGACGACGATACGCAAGAGTTGGTAAAGGATGACGAGGTACTCGTTCGGTGATATTGTCATAATTGGATTTCCTTTTACCAATATGAACAGTGCCGTATTAAGGCCCGCCGTTGTTTTGGCAGATGTGGGCGATGAGGACATAATTGTTAGCAAGATTACGTCACAGAGGAGGGACGTGGAGACCGACCTTTACATAAATAACTGGCAGGATAAAGGCTTGTTGAGACAGAGTTATGTTAGATTGTCCAAGATTGCCACGCTAAACAGGAAGGACATCAGAAAGAAAATCAGTAGCCTTGATGAGGAAGATCAAAAGAGGGCTAAAGAGATCCTAAAAAAACTCTTTGGGCTTGAGTAAGGAGGGTTAATATGAGGGAAGAGTTGGCTGCTTTAAGGGATAAAATGCTAAAGATAAAGGAGTATCTTTGACCCTCCTGAAAAAGAAAAAAGACTAAAGGAGATACAGGAAAAGCTTGAAGATAGTAGCGTTTGGAATGATTTTAAGCTCTTACAGTCTTTAAAAAAGGAACAGAACACGATTGAAAATCAACTCAACCTTATAAACCAATTGGAAGGTGAAATAGATACACTTGAAGAGATGATAGAGTTAGCTGAAGAGGATGAGTCTTTAAAACCAGAATTAGAAGAAAATCTTAAGCAATTGGCAAAAGAGATTGACAATGCAGAAATAGAAACGTTCTTGAATGGTAAACACGATTCTTCCAATGCCATCGTTACAATACACTCAGGCGCTGGAGGAACAGAGGCGTGTGATTGGGTTTCAATGCTGTTTAGGATGTACTCGATGTGGTGTGATAAGAATGGTTATAAAATTGAGATCATGGACATGCAACCCGGTGATGAGGCGGGTTATAAAAACATAACATTTTTGGTTAATGGTGACAGGGCTTATGGTTATTTAAAGACAGAAAATGGTGTTCACAGACTCGTTAGGATCTCGCCGTTCGACGCCAACAAGCGCAGGCACACGAGCTTTGCATCTGTTTCTGTATTGCCAGAGATTGAAGATGATGATAGTGAGATTGAGATAGATCCATCGGAATTGAGAATCGACACGTTTAGGGCATCAGGTGCTGGTGGTCAGCATGTCAACAAAACGGATTCTGCCGTTAGAATAACCCATATACCAACGGGAATTGTTGTTACGTGTCAGAACGAAAGAAGCCAGCATAAGAACAAGGCCTATGCTTTAAAAATATTGAAGTCAAAATTGTATCAACTCAAGCAAGAGGAAAAAAGGAAAGAGCTTGAGAGGTTAGAGGGTGAAAAGAAGAAGATAGAATGGGGAAGCCAAATTAGATCCTATGTCTTGCATCCATACAAGATGGTCAAGGATCATAGGACGGGTGTTGAGAAAAAGGATATGGCAGCTTTGGCTGTACTGGATGGAGAGTTGGATGACTTTATAAAGGAAGCGCTAAAAATAGTAAAGGAGGATAGTTGATAAATGGTTCAGGAGACGGAGAACAAACTGATACAGAGAAGAATAGAGAAACTGGAAGAGTTGAAAAAAAGCGGAATTGACCCCTATTTCAATGGTTTTGAGCCTAATGCTTTTGCACAGGACTTGCATGATCAATACGATGAAAAGACAAAGGAAGAGTTGGAAGAGTTAAATATACCTGTTAAGGTTGCAGGCAGGATTATGGCTTATAGGAGCTTCGGTAAAGCGGGTTTTATGAAGCTAAAGGACTTTACGGGATATATTCAGGTTTATGCCGAGAAGAAGAGCCTCTCTGAAGATGACTTTAAGCTTTATAAGAAGCTCGATATTGGGGACATCATCGGTGTTGAAGGTGTATTGTTTAAAACAAAAACTGGTGAGTTGACGGTTAAGGCTCAAAAGATCGTTATGCTTACAAAGTCGTTGAGGCCTCTTCCTGAGAAATGGCACGGTTTAAGGGATAAGGAGTTGCGTTACAGGCAAAGGTATTTGGATTTGATTGTGAATGATGAAACAAAGGAGACGGTTATAAAGCGTGCCAAGATCATAAGTGCGATCAGGGAGTTTATGATCAAGAATAGGTTTATAGAAGTTGAAACACCCATGTTGCACAAGCTCGTAACCGGTGCTGCGGCAAGGCCTTTCAAGACCCATCTAAACGCTTTGGATATGGATTTATACTTAAGGATTGCGCCGGAGCTTTATCTGAAGAGGCTTGTTGTTGGTGGCCTTGAGAGGGTTTTTGAGATAAATAGAAACTTCAGAAATGAGGGCATGGATCTAAAACACAATCCAGAGTTTACAATGATGGAGTTCTACATAGCTTACAAGGACTACACGTTTTTGATGGATTTTACAGAAGAACTATTTGACTATGTGTTGGAACAGTTAGGTGTAGAAGACAAAAAGATCGAATTTGACGGTAAAGAGATAGACTTTTCAAGACCGTGGAGGAGGATCTATTTTTACGAGGGTTTGAAGGAGATTGGTAAGGTTGATGACGACATATTGAATGACAAATCAAAGGCACTGAAGTATGCTTTAGAGCTTGAGAAAAAGGTCAATGAAAACATGTCCCATGAGAAGATATTGGCAGAGATTTTTGATGCTTTGGTAGAACCCAACTTGATAAATCCGACATTTGTTGTAGGATACCCCGTTGCCATAAGCCCGCTTGCCAAAAGAAACAGGGAAAATCCTAATATTACAGATAGGTTTGAGCTGTACATTGCTGGTATGGAGGTGGCAAACGCATTTAGCGAGTTAAACGACCCGTTTGATCAGAAGGAGAGGTTTTTGAAGCAGCTTGAGGAGAGAAAGAAGGGTGACGAAGAGGCTTCTATGTACGATGCGGACTATATAAGAGCACTTGAATACGGCCTGCCACCGACAGCGGGCGAGGGCATTGGTATAGACAGGCTTGTGATGTTGCTTACGGGTAATCCATCAATAAGGGATGTTATACTGTTTCCGCTCATGAGGGACAAAGAAGAGGAGTGATTACTTTTTCCAAAATGACGGTGAGAACAGGACAAACACCGTGTAAATCTCCAATCTACCCGTTAACATGGCGAAGCTCAATATCCACTTTACGGGTATGGGCAACCAAGCGTAGTTGCTAACAGGCCCTACCTTCCCGAAACCTGGGCCTATGTTGCCCAATGTGGCTGCCGATGCGCCAAGTGAAGTTAAAAGGTCTATACCAAATGATGAAACGAGCAGTGCCACAAACATGAACGTTGCTATGTAGAGGAAGAAAAAGCCCGAGACGGAGAAGATCAGGTTTTTCCTCAAGCTTTGGCCGTTTATTGTAAGACTAAATACACCTTTTGGATGTATGTTGTACTTTAGCTCGTTTACAGCTTGTTTTAGAAGTGTGTAGATTCTTATCACCTTTATGCTGCCTCCCGTTGAACCGGCGCACCCACCGATGAACATGAGTATAAAAAGGACGGTTTTTGCAAGTCCGTTCCATTTTGAGTAGTCCGCTGTTACATACCCCGTTGTTGTCATTATTGAAACGACCTGAAATGCGCTGTAGCGGAGGGATTTGAAGAAGCGTGAGTATATGCTTAGGTTGTCCAATGTTACGATTAGAACTGCTAAGATTACAATCAGTGTGTAGGCCTTGAGCTCTTCATCGTTGATGGCACGAAACTTGCCTGTTAATAGTTTGAAATGTATGGAGAAATTGGCGCCTGCAATGAACATAAATACGATTATTACCCAATCAATATATGCTGAGTGGAAATAGGCAACGGATGCGTTTTTCGGTGAAAATCCACCTGTTGCCATTGTTCCGAAGGTGTGTGTGAGGGCGTTAAATAGATCCATTCCTCCCAAAAGTAAAAGGATTGTTTCTATAGCACTTAATACGATGTAAGCTAACCATAAATACTTTGCCGTTTCGGTTATTCTGGGTGATATCTTTTCCATACTTGGGCCAGGAGCTTCTGCCTTTATGAGCTTTATGCCACCTATGCCGAGCATCGGTAGAATGGCAACGGTTAAAACGATTATGCCCATTCCACCAAGCCAGTGGGTTAGGGATCTCCAGAATAAAAGGGACTTTGGCAGGGCTTCTATGTTTGTGAGTATAGAAGCTCCTGTTGTTGTAAAACCCGACATCGTTTCAAAGAACGCATCTGTAAAACTCAAATGGGCAATTACAACGTATGGTAAACTACCGAAAGCAGAAATGATAATCCAGCTTAAACTTACGAGCAAGAAGCCGTCTTTCCTACCTAAGTTTTTGGGTGAATTTTTTGTAATGTATAAACCTACTAACCCTGATATTGTGCCAAAAAGGGCTATCTTTATGAAAGAAACTGAAGTTGGTTCTTTAAAGTATAGTGCAAATGGAATGGCTGTGAGCATGAATACACTTGTGATGATTATGAGTATGGATATAAATCGGATAATTAGCTTAAAGTTCATATTATTTTTTCAACAGCAGGTATGTGCTCCTTCTTTGTGAATATTACGATTTTATCGTTTTCCTTTACGATAAAGTTGCCATCCGGTATGATGTTTTCGCTGTTTCTTTCAACTGCAACTATTAAGCATCCCTTTGGCAGTTTTAAGTCTTTGATTGCCTTATTGGATATTTTTGAATCTTTCGATACAACAAGCTCTAATGCTTCTGCATCACCGCTGAAGATAGAGTATACGCCCAGAATCTTTCCTTTTCTTATAAACCGCAAGATACTATTTACCGTTGTTAATTTCGGGCTAATCACGGCATCGACGTTGAGTTTTTTGGCCATCATGATGTAGTTGGGTTTGTCAAGAAGGGCAATAGCCCTTTTTGTTCCGATATTTTTTGCGTATAATGCACTCAATAGGTTAATTTCCTCATTCTCCGTCGTTGTTATGGCCACGTCGAAGTTTCCTATACCCTCTTCCTCAAAGAGTTCTGCATCGTTTGCCTCACCGTGAATGACAGTGGCTTTCTTTATCTGGCTTGCCACCTTTTTGCACCGTTCGTAGTCTTTATCTATGATCTTTATGTTTCTCCTGTTTCCCATCAAACCCTTAGCCGCCATGATGCCTATGTTGTTCGCTCCAAAAATAGCAATGTTCTTTATTTTTATGCTCGATTTCCCTGTATATTCCACAACCTCGTTTATCGTATCCTGTTTTGCAGTGACGTAGATGTAGTCGTTTTCCATAACACGTGTTGATCCAGCAGGAATAATAAACTCGCCGTTTTCCCTTTTTATGCCAGAGATGATGAAGTTCTTCTTTAGCGTCTGCTTTATCTCTGCAATGCTTTTATCTTTAAAAGGCGATTTGCTGTCTATGTATAAGCCCCGCATTTGTATGTCTATTCCAAAGAGTATTACATCACTTGAAGCACCAAAGTTGACTGTATTTACAATGGACTTTGCCGCTTCTATTTCGGGGTTTATTACGTAGTCTATTCCGATGTTTTTTAACGTAAAATACCGTGTATAGTGGGCATTTCTGAGCCTTACAATCTTTTTCGGTATGTCAAAATTCTGGGCCACGATAAGACAGCTGATCATATTGACCTCGTCAGAGTTTGTGACGGCTATGAACATGTCTGCCTTATCGCAGCCCGCCTCTTTTAGCACCTTTAAATCTGTTGCTTCTCCATGAACCACAAGACAGTCCAAGTTTTCATGGGCAAACGTCGCTTTGTCTATGTCCTTTTCTATTACCGATATGTTCTTTTTCTCTTCACTCAGCTGTTTGGCCAAATGGTATCCGACGCCACCTGCACCCGCTATAACGATGTTCATTAGCCGTATTTTTCCCTAAACTCTAAATATTTCTCTACCTCATATTTTGAGCCGATGATTAGTGGCACCCTTTGATGCAGGTTTTCTGGCTCAATATCCAAGATCCTCTTTTTACCATCAGTGGCCATGCCGCCAGCGTTTTCCACTATGAAAGCCATCGGGTTTGCTTCATAGACCAGCCTCAATTTACCGTTTTTGTTTTTTGAATCCTCAGGATACAAGAATACGCCACCTTTAAGCAAATTCCTGTGGAAATCAGCAACAAGAGTACCAATCCATCTTAAAGTGTATTGCCTTTCTGGATGCTGTTTTATGAAATTAACGTATTCTTGTATGCCCTTTGGCCATCTAAAGTAGTTTGATTCGTTGATGCTATAGATTTTGCCGTATTCGGGTATCTTTATGTTTGGATGGGACAATAGAAATTCACCAACGCTTGGGTCTAAAGTGAAACCATTTACACCGTGTCCTGTGGTATAGACAAACATCGTACTTGAGCCGTAGATTACATAACCCGCACATACAAGCTTATTTCCCGGCTGCAACAGACTCTTTTTACAGTCCGGGTCGTTTAGTCTTCTATATATACCAAAGATTGTGCCGACACTCACATTCACATCTATGTTGCTTGAGCCGTCCAACGGATCGAAGACAACGGCGTATTTTCCCTCTAAACTTTTATCACTTACAGGCAACATATCCTCGATTTCTTCTGAAGCCAAAGCACACACTTTGCCTGTAGGATCTAAGGCGTTTACCATCTTCTCGTTTGCATACAGGTCCAACTTCTGCTGTGTCTCACCGTGTACATTTGTTGTATCTGCACTTCCTAAAATGTTAACTAAACCGGCTTTGTTAACCTCCCTTGAGACGATCTTCGCCGCAAAGGCTATTTGCTCTAAAATCAGCGTAAAATCACCCACAGCTTCAGGGTATTTCCTCTGTTCCTCTAAGATAAACCTGCTTAAACTAATTGGCTCACTGTGCATCTTCAACCCCCTTTAAGGTTTTTCGATAAATATAGCACCTATGTCTTTTTTAATCAAAAGAAAATGAGTGTGGGCCCTAACCTCAAGAAGCGGGTTTTTTAAGAAGCGGGCAGAAGAGGAGGCCAAATGGAGAGGCTACAAGTAGGCGAGAAGTTGGCCTTTTTAGGCCTTTAGGCAGGTACCACCCCCACACTCGGTCGAAAAGTTTAATAAAAAGAACTCGAAAGTCAAGTATTTTTTTGCAAAAAAATTCAATTCCGAAAAATTTTGTGTGTTTCGGAGTTTTGTTCGTCATTTTTGGTAAATAAAATTTTATTAAATTTTAGTTTATACATAAAATTTCACTATTTCAAACACCGTTGAACCAATTGGATCTGAAGTGTTGAAAAACTCTTGTGTATTTGGTAATTTTTGTCTGTGAAAAGGGATGTGCTTTTCTATTTCAGCTTGGGTTTTATAATTCTAATTTTTCTAACAGCCATATTTGCCCCATATATAGCACCTTACAGTCCGTATGCCATTGATACAAACGCCATTCTACAACCGCCCAGTTGGCATCATTTGTTTGGTACAGACAGAATTGGTAGGGATGTATTTTCGCGCATGGTGTATGCAAGCAGGATTTCCATGTCTGTATCTTTGATAGCCGTTTTTATTTCTACAACAATAGGCGTTGTATACGGTGCCATAAGCGGTTACTTCGGTGGGTGGGTTGATACAGTTATGATGAGGTTTGTTGATATAATGCTTACGTTTCCCGTTTTTTTCCTGATCCTTGCTATTGTTGTTGTTTTAGGTCCAAACATATTTAACGTAATGGTTGTAATTGGCTTGACAGGGTGGATGGGCATTGCGCGCATTGTCAGGGCTGAAAGCTTAAAAATCAGAGAGTTGGGCTACGTAAAGGCGGCAAAGTTGCTTAAAAAAAGCTCTTTTTACATTTTGTTTCGCCACGTTATACCCAATTCAATGTCTCCTGTTATAGTTTTTGCCACTCTGGGTATTGGGTCGGCTATTTTAACGGAATCGGGTTTGAGTTTTTTGGGGCTTGGTGTTCAGCCGCCAACGGCAAGTTGGGGGAGCATTTTGTCAGAAGGTAAGGACGTTATACAGGTTGCCTGGTGGATGACGCTGTTTCCTGGTCTGATTATATTCTTAACGGTTATCAGTTTCACTATAATTGGCGAGAGATTGAAGAAGTGATGTTTGAGATAGACCCAAAAAAGATTAAGTACTTCGATTTTGGTTTGTTTTTGCCAGTTCTAATTATCAATGGCATTGGCATATTGACGATTTCTACAACAAACAGGGGCGATATTTTTTCCTTAAGACAAGTGGCATGGGTTTTAGTAGGCATTGTTTTGGCTTTGCTTGTTTATAATATAGATACAAAGCATTTAAAGAGGAATGCGTGGCTTTTTTATGGTTTTTCTATTGCTTTACTTGTTCTTGTCTTTATCAACGGTGTCTTGAGTCACGGTGCACGTAGATGGATCTCCATCTATTTTATTCACATTCAACCTTCCGAATTTGTTAAACTCGCAGTCATAATAGTACTCTCTGCTTACTTTGACGAAAATCCAAAACTTGAGCCTTACGGCTTTAAAGACCTGATTTTGCCATTGGTTGTAGTGGCACTGCCCATAGCTTTGGTCATAAAACAACCCGACTTGGGCACTGCCATAGTCATTGCCGTCATAGCCATGAGTATTGTCCTTACAGCCGGTGTAAAAAGGAGTGTAATTTTTAGATTTTTGTTGTTGTTTTTGGTTTTTCTGCCATTTGCTTGGTCTAATCTTAAACCATACCAAAAGGATAGGATAATGGGCTTTTTAGATCCCTATAAGGCACCAACCACATACGGTTACAATACAATACAGTCTGAAATTGCCATAGGATCGGGTGGTTTGTTTGGCAAAGGCATACATAACGCCACCCAAACCCAGTTGAGTTTTTTGCCCGAAAGCCATACAGATTTTATATTTTCCGTTTTCTCAGAGCAGTGGGGCTTTATTGGAAGTGTGTTCTTAATTCTTTTGTATGCCGCCATCCTATATCGTGCCATATCAATAGCCTACCATTCTGAAGATGATTTTGATAGAATGTTGTGCGTAGGAATAATATCCTATTTTTGGATTTCCATTGTTTTTAACATGGGTATGGCTATGGGTCTTTTGCCCGTTGTGGGTATTCCCCTTGTGTTCTTTAGTTACGGTGGAAGCTCGATCATTACCTCATTTTTTGCATTGGGGATACTACTTTCGGTGAGGTTTAAGAATAGGGCATGAGTAAATTGATTATCAGCGTGGATCCTTACGTTGTTAAAGCGGCAAAGATAAGGGGTAGGGCATTAGAATTTTTTGTCATGAAACGAAGAGCGAGTTCAAACTATTCGATTGTGGGAAATGTATACAAGGGCATAATAAGAGATGTTGTTCCCCGTTTGGGCGCAGCATTTGTCGATATTGGTTTAGAGAAGAATGCCTTTCTCTGCATTGACAACCACTGTTTGGAACAGATCAAATCTTTGGGCATAGAGATAAAAGAGGGCAACGAAATAATGGTTCAGGTAATTAAGCCCATGGTCTCAAGTAAAGGACCGAAGGTCACGGTGAATATAACCCTCGCAGGAAATTACCTCGTGCTTTTGAAAGGCGTTGACTTAATAGGTGTATCAAAGCATATAAATGACAAAGCAAAGCAAAAAAAGCTAAGAAAAATATTAAAGGAGTGCAAGGACGCAAATGTAGGTTTTATAGCCAGAACGGCATCTTCAGATGCCAATAGAGATGAGATATTAAAAGAGGCTAACTATCTAAAATCCGTTTGCAAGTCGTTGGATGAAAAATTCAACAGCGTAAGGGCACCTGCTTTGATATATGAAGAACCTCAAATACCTATACGCATAATCAGGGAGTACTGTGATAAGGAAACAGAAGAGGTGATAATTGACGATTTGGATGTGTTTGAGAAAACGAGGCTTTATCTTGATAAGACGGAAAATACATGCAAAAGTAGACTCAAATTTTACGATTATAATAAACCAATATTTGAGTACTTTGGCTTAGAGGATGAAATCAAAAGACTCAGTGAAAATGTGGTCAGGCTGAAAAGCGGAGGATATATAACGATAGAAAAGACAGAGGCTTTTTTCGCTATTGATGTAAATGCGGGAAATTGCCGTTTTTACACTGAAGATAATGAAGAAACGATTTTTAGGATAAATGCTGAAGCTGCCAAGGAAATATTTAGGCAGATAAACTTGAGGGATCTTGGTGGCTTGATCATTGTGGATTTTATAGACATGACAAACGAGGCACATATTGAAGAATTACAGGGATTGCTAAACAATCTTGCGAAGGTTGATAGAAGAAAGACATACGTGGGTAAGATTAGTGAGCTCGGCGTTGTAGAGATTTCAAGGAGAAAGAACAATACGGATATATTTGATGAGATGTTTGACAAATGCCCACTGTGTTACAATGGCGGGCTTGTTAAAAGTATTCCAGTGGTGTGCTCAGAGATCTATCAAAAAATAAAGTATTCAAGTGGAGAACTATTTAGGCTTAAAGCAACAGCTGGTGTTATAGAGTATTTTCGTAAGTTTTTGTCAGGTATTGATAAACAAATTGAGTATATATCAGCGAATACGTGTAATCCAGAGGATTACTTTTTAGAGGTGGTGAGATGATCAAAAGGTATACAAGACAAGAGATGGGGAGTTTGTGGACTGAAGAGGCAAAGTTTTCACGCTGGCTTGAGGTTGAGATCGCCGTTTGTGAGGGGTGGGAAAGCATTGGTGCAATACCTAAAGGAACGGCTGAGAAGATCAGGAAAAATGCCAAGTTTGATATTGGGCGGATAGAGGAGATAGAGAAAGTCACACGCCACGACGTAGTGGCATTTTTGGAGAATGTCAAGGAGAGTTTGGGTGATGAAGGGGATTATCTGCATTTTGGTATAACGAGTTCTGATACAATTGACACGGCAATGGCTTTGGCACTTAAGAGATCCGCCGAGATAATCATAGACGACATAAAAGAAGTGCTCAAGACGTTAAAAGAAAGGGCGTTTGAATTTAAAGATACACTAATGATCGGTAGATCGCACGGTGTTCACGGCGAGCCCATAAGCTTCGGCTTTGTTTTGGCTCTTTGGTATGCGGAGATGAAGAGGAACTTGAAACGCATGGAGGAAGCGAAGGAAGTTGTCTCTTACGGTAAGATTTCTGGTTCAATGGGGACGTTTGCCAATGTGCCCATTGAGGTTGAGGAATACGCCTGTAAAAAACTGGGTTTGAAGCCTGCACCCATATCCAGTCAAATTATCCAGCGTGACAGGTATGCACAATACATGACAACGCTTGCCATCATAGCTTCCACCATTGAGAAGATCGCGACACAGATCAGACATTACCAGAGGACAGAGGTGAGGGAGGCAGAGGAGTTTTTCCATAAGGGTCAGAAGGGCTCTTCATCCATGCCGCACAAGAGAAACCCCGTTTTGAGCGAGAATTTGTGTGGTTTGGCAAGACTTGTTAGGTCAAATTCCATTGCGGCTCTTGAAAATGTTGCCCTGTGGCATGAAAGGGATATTAGCCACTCATCCAACGAAAGGATTATTCTACCAGACTCAAACATTGCCATTGATTTTATGCTTTACAGATTGAACAATATTCTGAAAAACCTCGTTGTTTACAAGGATAATATGCTAAAGAACCTAAACCTTACGCGTGGTGTGATCTATTCACAGAAGGTTATGCTCAAATTGGTTGAAAAGGGTGCGGATAAGATTGAGGCCTATGAGGCAGTTCAGAGGAATGCTATGAGGTCATGGGAAGAGGGATTGCAGTTTAGAGACCTCCTTGAAAAGGATGAGTTTGTTAAGAAATATTTAACTTCTAATGAGCTTGATAGTCTCTTTGATCCTGCCTATTACATAAGGAGAATGGACGATATATTTGACAGAGTTTTTGACGATTAACTTAATTTTTGTTAAAATTTTTTAGTTTTTATACTTGAGGGGCGTTAATGTGGGGCTTCTTAGATAAGCTAACCGATGCGATAGTGGTGTTCGATAAAGACAAGAGCATTAGGTATGTAAATGCTGCAGCAAAGGATATTTTTGGCATTAATGAAGGAAGTAGTATACTGGAGATACTGAAAGAAGACGATAAAACGGTATTTTTGGACAATATAATGAAGCTTGCAGACAAAAACGAGTCCTACAGCAACTTCATGCGATTTTTAAATAAGGATAAGGATCTGCTTTTCTGTTGGCTCAATGTGTTTAAATGGGACGATAATTACGTGTTTGAGATATTTGATCTGTCACTCGTTGATGCAAGGGCAGAAGGTATAACGGATTCGAGCTATGTAAAGATCTTAAAATACATGTCTGTTGGTATTTCCCATTCTATTCGCAATCCCATAATGTCTGCGGGTGGTATGCTATCAAGGATCAAAGCCAAAATTAAAGATATAGACGGCAAAGATGCAGAAAAACTCATAAAATACATAGAGATAGTTGAAAAAAGCCTATATAGAATTATTAGTATAATTGCCAACATTGAGGTTGTGAGTAACTCTTTGCCGGTAAAGCTTCAAAGGGTTGATGTGTCTGATGTTGTGTTGTCCGTTTCTGAAAGGTATAAAGACAGGGCGAAGTTTGAGCTTGATATGAAAAAGACGTATGTTTACGCTGATAAGATGCATATAGGTTTTGTTGTTGAAGAGATAATAAAGAATGCACTGGATGCCATTGAAAATCAGGATGACGGTAAGATCAGTATAAAGGTGTTTGAAAGCGGTAGGTTGGCCTTTATTGAGATTGAGGACAATGGAAGGGGTATGAGCAAAGAAGAACTATCACTTACCACTATACCGTTTTATTCAACAAAGCCGAGCAATATGGGGATAGGGCTGTCGCTTGCCAAGTTTATTATTGAGGGTTATCATGGTGAAATATCGATAGAATCGGAAGAGGGAAGGGGGACAAAGGTTACGATTGCCATTCCAAGTGAAAAGAGGAGCGATATAAGGATAAAGAGGCTGTATGGTTGACAGGCTCACATCGAAGATAATTGTACATTCAACATCATTGGTTTTGCTGGTGCTCATAATATTTAGTGTTAGTTCAATTGTTACGATAATGACACTGAAGAGGTATAGCCTAAAGAAGGTAGAGAACGTCTTTAAGGAGAACGCCGATGAGAATCTTCAAAGGGAGGTTGTGTCATACGCGAGGATTTTGAAAGGCGATATGGATGCAAAGAAAAGTGTTTCATTCATGTTTGGCGAAGTGGTTGAACGTATTTTGAATTCCGATAAAGGTATTAGCTTGTCTGATGTGGAGAATATTTACGGAGAAATCAATAATGTTTTGGATTTAAGGGATGTGGCCATTTTCAATGGCAATGGGAGGGTGCTTTTAAAGTATCCAACATTTGTAGATGTGAGCGAACTTGAGCGGTTTATAGGGAAGCTTAGGAAAAAACCCGACGTTAGTAAGATAAACTACTTTGATTTTCACATAAACAAGGATGATACGGTGTCTTTTGCCTTTGTTTATATTGGAAAGAAAGATAATAATGAACCTGTGTATATTGCCTTTGATTACAACCCCTATGATTTTTATGCATTGGTGAAAACAGCTCAAT
>WFQR01000175.1 GCA_015486955.1 Hippea sp.
CAACCCGATAAAGTTGTAAACGATGGGATTTTCTCCTGCATGAGACACCCCGCAATATTTGGGCTCATATTCGTTCTAATCGGTTTATCTATGACAACAGGCAAAGTAATTACCACCCTCTACAGCTTTTTTCTTGCTTTTTTAGGTGAATACTTCATTATGGCCGTCGAAGAAAGACAAACACTTAAAAGATTTGGTTATGATTATTGCAACTTTATAAAAGACAAACCCCCGTATAATTTCTCGCCTGTATGTCTTTACATTGGTATCAAAACAATTCTAACTAAGAAGGATAAACCCTCTTAGAAGGTATTACACCTCTTACGCCACCTCTTGGATCATCCATATCGCCTTTATACCTCGGAATTAAATGTATATGCATGTGGGGTATGGTCTGACCCGCTGCTTCGCCTATGTTGACACCCAAATTATAGCCATCCGGCGAAAATTCCTTATCAAGGTACGCCTTAGCCTCATAAACCAGCCTGTATATAGCCGAAATCTCATCGTACGTTGCATCAAAAAAGTTGGAAAAGTGTCTGTAAGGAACAATAAGCATATGCCCTTTGCTCACGGGATATTTATCAAATATGGCAAAGCACTTATCGTTCTTTAAAATAATATCCTCCTCGCTTACATTACAAAAAGGGCATCCACTCTCACTCATCGTTTTCCTCCTCTAACTCTCTCGTTTCTGGCCACTCCTCTAACTCTATGGCCTTAGAGTTTATTAAAGCCTCTGCAATTTTCCTATGCGCCCTCTCAAGTAACCTTGAAAACGTGGGTCTTGAGATCTGCATCAGTTCGCTTGCATCCTGTTGATACATACCTTCAAGATCAGCTAACCTTATGGCTTCAAGTTCATCATAGCTAATGGTAACCCTATCAAGTGTATTTGCGGGAATTCCACACGGTTTATAACATACCCTTCCAAACCTAAACCTTACCCGTCCTCTTTTCCTCCGTCTCGGCATACAGAAACTCCAAAAAAGGGGCAAAAGCCCCTTGATCAGTATTTTGCAACCAAATCGTAAGCCTGGTGTGTGGCCTCATAGATATCGGCAACCTTGTTAGCATCGCCGATTATCTCGACTTTATCAAATTTGTCCTTTATCTCTTCATAAAGAGACTTGTTGGGCTTTGTTCCTATGCTTGTAATCACAAGGTCAAACTTACCCAAATTCTCTTCCTTGCCATCCTTTGATATTATAGCACCATCATTTGTGAACCTCTCAAGCCTTGCACCTGTAATGATCTTCGCCTTAGGATTACTCCTCAACCTCGCAAGTGTAAAGTCTTCTGGAAGCTCTTCCAGTATATCCACACCTACAACCTCTTCAAATCCTTTTTTAAGCAAGAGATCTTCCATTGTCTCCCTGCCGATCAATCCGACGCCCAAAACCAAAGCCCTCTTGCCTTTGATCTCGCCTTCATTCTCAAAATATGAAAACGCATCCATAACGTTTTCGTTTTCTATACCCTCAATTTTGGGAACTATGGAGTTTGCACCCGTAGCCACAACAACAACATCTGGATTTAAGGATTTTATCTTTTCATAGTTTGCCTCTTCATACCTTACCTCAACACCGTACCTGTCAAGATCCCTTATCAAAGAGTTGAGCGGCCTCTTCATCGTGTCTTTAAACGGCGGCTTCACAGCCAAATTGAACTGACCACCGAGCTTCTTCTTCTCGAATAGAACGACACTGTGACCTTTCATGGCGGCATAGATTGAAGCAGCCATGCCAGCAGGACCGCCACCTACAACAACAAACTTCAGGCTCTTGTCGGCCTTTGTGAACTCATCCCTGTAGAGGAAAGGATTAACAATACAGCCAAGACCAACACCCGCTTTAACCTTAAGCAGACAACCCTGCAAACAACCACCACAGTAGTAAATTTCGTCCTCTTTGCCCTCTTGCAGCTTCTTCACAAAGAACTGATCACACGCCAACGATTTACCCAATCCAATTAGATCTGCCCAACCCTCGCTCAAAGCCTGCTCTATCTTGTCCTTATCAGCCATTCTACCGTCAACAATGACAGGCAAATCCGTTAAACCCTTTATGGCTTTAAATGTCTCAATCTGCTTCTCAACAGGTGTGAACGTTGCAGAGTAATACCAAGGTGGTGTGTCACAGGCGTTACCCAAACCGACATGGATAGCTACTGCACCGAATTCTTTGGCAAGGTCAAGGATTGGCTTGTTATCCTCAGGTGTTATACCACCCTCAACAAACTCATTACCCGAGATTCTTACCATAACGGGCAAACCATTCGCTTTTGAGAACACCTCTTCAAAAACCCTTCGCGCAAACAGCGTTTTATCCTGTCCATACTCATCGCTTCTTTTATTTGTTCTCTCCTTTAAAAACTGTGCAATTATATAACCCATACCAGCCTGAAGTTCTATGGCGTCAAATCCAGCCTCTTTGGCTCTCCTTGCAGCCTCTCCAAAAGCCTTTATAATTTCCTCTATTTGATCTTTTGTAAGTTCTTGGGGTGTTTGTTTTGTTGCAGGACACATCACTGGGCTTGGTGCAAGTGGCGGTTGACCAGAAGCCTTAGGATTTGCGGCACGTCCAGCGTGTGTTATATTCAAGCATGCCAGTGAACCATTTTTGTGTATAACGTCTGTAATTTTTTTGAGCTCATCGACACACCTATCTTCATCAATACACAACTGTTTTGGATGTTCTCTGCCGCTTTTTAAAACCGCTGTTGGTTCGGTAATAATCAGGGAAACACCACCCTTTGCAACCCTCTCATAGAACTTTAGATGCTTCTCGTTAACCTCACCGTTGGGATTTCCATATGCTGTTTTAACAGGAGCAGCAATAAAGCGGTTTTTTAATTCCAAATCCCCCAGCTTTACCCTATCAAACATCCCAGCCATCCCTATAACCTCCTAAACGTATTTTTTTCATATGTTCTCAAATGAATAATAGGTAAAAACGCCACTTTTGTCAAATAGGTGCATACATTAAATTTTTGACTTTTTAAAAGATTAGTGGTATAAAGCACAACTGTTGCCATGCCTGTAATCTTCAGGCATGAAAAAAACTAAAGGAGAAAAAAGGAGGGCACATGAGTGAAGGCACTCGGAAGACACGTTTTGGCTGAGTACTTTGATTGTGACAGGGAGCTTCTCAACGACCCAAAGTTGCTTGAGAAGCATTTGATTGAGGCTGCAAAAGTAGCTAATGCAACGGTCATTTCCTCTTCTTTCCGCACTTTCGAACCCTTCGGGGTCAGCGGCGTTGTAATCGTTTCTGAATCCCACCTGGCCATACATACCTGGCCTGAATATGGATTTGCCGCGGTAGATTTCTTTACCTGTGGAGATTCATCTAATCCTTGGAAAGCACACGAATATTTAAAAAAGATCCTAAAACCCAAACGTACAGAAGAAAAGGAAGTCTTGCGTGGCGTTTTGGGCATAGAAAACCTTGAATTCAAACCATTTTTAATACATCAACAACAAAAACGAGAAAACAATAGCGCTGCTTTTATTTAATTTATAACCTTTAGGAGGGAAACATTAGATGTTCAATAGGGCTCCCAACATTTACACAATAAAAGCGGCTGCGGCAGAGGGGTTTAGTGAACTGAATGCCTTTGACGTGGCCCTTCTAAAAAGCGGCGTTGGAAATACAAACTTAGTGAAGATGAGCTCTATATTACCACCAAATTGCAAAAAGAAGGATTCAATTGAACTGCCATTGGGAGACCTTGTACCAGTTGCCTATGCTGCTTTAACATCCAGCAAAAAGGGGCAAAGGATAGCGGCAGCTGTTGCCATTGGAATCCCTAAAGACAAAACAAAAAACGGCTTAATAATGGAATTTGAGGATTACGACATAACAAAGGAACAGGCAGAGGAACACGTAAGGAAAATGGCTGAATGGGGGATGAAGTACAGAGGTTATGAGATCGAACGCATAGAAAGTATCGCCGTTGATCACGTTGTTGAAGAACATGGAGCTGTGTTTGCATGTGTAGTTCTCTGGTGGGAGTAAATGAGATTTCTGTGCTCTCTTCCTTCAATAAAAAAGGCAAAAACGGTATTGGTGGGTGTGCCGTATGATGGCACATCCACCTTTAGACCCGGTTCGCGCTTTGCACCCGCCTCGATTAGGGAATCTTCTTATGGTTTAGAATCATACAGCCCTTATCAAGACAAAGACTTAAGGGAAATAAAGTTCTTCGATATGGGCGATATCCCCCTATCCTACTCCGATGTCCAGCTAAACTTAAAGATCATCGAATCTTTTATCTTCAAATTACTTATAAAAGGCAAAAGGACGATCTGCTTGGGTGGTGAGCATCTGATAAGCTACCCCATCATCAAAGCCTACAAAAGGAAACATAAGGATCTGGTTGTCATTCAATTAGATGCGCACAGCGACTTGGCAGATTCATTCAGAGGCGAGAAGTTCTCCCATGCAACGGTGATGAGGCGTGCAGCAGAGGTTGTTGGATTTGAAAATCTGTATCAATTGGGTATAAGGAGCATGGTCAGGGAAGACAGGCTCCTACCCAAAAGAAAAGAAAACATGTGCATGTTCAACCTGTCAAAAAAGGATGAGTACCTAAAAGAAATCGGTGACAGACCGATTTACTTAACAATAGACTTGGACGTTTTAGACCCTGCTTACTTTCCGGGTACGGGAACGCCAGAACCCGGCGGTATAACGTTCAATGAACTACTTGATTTTATCCTTTCTCTAAAAGGATCAAGGATCGTTGGTGCGGATGTCGTTGAACTATCACCTCACTACGATACATCGGGTATCTCAAGCATTACAGCGGCAAAAATCGTAAGGGAGCTATTGCTCATCATAGGTGATTGATAAGGTCTTCCGGTATCTCTTCGAACAGCTCGACGTTCAAATGACCGATACCCTCTTTCGTTCCAATCTGAATGGTGAACATACCCAACTCTTTTGCCGTTTTTAGGTTCTTATCCACATCGTCTGCCATCACATAACTACGTGCCTTTGTCAAATCGGCAATCTTCTGATACGGATACCGGTGAGGTTTACCTATAAAATCAGCCGAAATGATATCAAAAATATCAACAAACTGATCTATGACACCAAGCAACTCCAAAACCCTTTCGGCGTGTTTCTTTGGCGCATTGGTAAACACAATTTTAACAGCGTCTATTCTTTGCAACTTCTCCCTGAGTTTCGGATTGGGCTTAATTCTGTCTTCAAGCTCTATATCATGGGTGAATTCCAAAAAATGATATGGGTCGATTTTATAGTGTCTCATAAGACCAGCCATTGTTGTGCCGTAGGTATGCCAGTATTCTATACGTTTTCTTGGCACCTCTTCTGGCTTCATACCCAAAAATTTTATCATGTATTCATTGATGCGCTTATCAACCAAATCAAAAACGCCCAATTCTGCAGGGTATAGGGTGTTATCCAGATCAATTAAAAAGACCTTCATACTTTTATTTTACACAAAAACGCACCAAAATATCTACTAAAACCATAGATTTTTTGTATAATTAGCTATGGTCACATTAAAAACGATCAAGGACGTGTTTAAAACAAAAAGAAACTTCAGCTTCGAGCCACCTAAAGACTCAAAAGAATCAGCTGTAATTATCCCCTTTATCGAATTAGACAGTGTCTGGCATTTAATATTTGAGAAAAAGGTCAACGACAATTCAAAACACGCAGGCCAAATAGCCTTTCCAGGGGGTTCAAAAGATAAGCAAGACAAAAACTTTTTAGAAACGGCCATAAGGGAAACATGCGAAGAAATAAGCGTATGCAAAGATGATTTGGAGATACTGGGAGAGGTAGAACCAACAGTTACCCTGACAACAAATTTTGTCATATACCCATTTGCAGCAATAGTCAAAAAACCACCGCCTTACAAAATAAATAGATCAGAAGTGGAAAAGCTCATTTTTGTGCCGCTACAGTACTTAATCGATAAACACCCATTCCCGTATCAGACCTACAAGTATAAAGGTAAGGAAAGACTAACAATGATCATAGAATACAAAGGTGAAATCATCTGGGGAGCAACGGCAAGGATATTAAACAATCTCATACCACTTTTTAAAAAATGATAGACTCAATTGCCTTAATTGTCATACTAAGCTTTCTAATACCAGTAGCGACTGTTAAACTATTCAAAGGCATCATACCATCTGTGGCTTTCGAGATACTCACGGGTTTCGTTATAGGAAAAAGCGGTTTAAATGTAGTAGACATAGACTCCCAAATACTCTCCTTTCTATCGCTCTTCGGACTTGCGTTTCTTATGTTCTTGGGTGGTTTGGAAAGCGACATAGACATAAAGAAGCACATTAGCAAGGATTTCTTAAGATCCCCTCTTTTCATTGCAGTCCTTATCTTTGTTTTAACATTGATCCTTTCTTGGGGTTTCTCATATATGTTAGTGAAACTGTTCAATTGCTCAAAGAGTGTTTTCTACCTAACGCTCATCTTTTCCACAACCTCTGTAGCCATCGTTTTTCCTACCCTAAAATCGAGGGAAGACTTAAAGCTCGTATACAAACAAACCCTCCTTTACAGCGCATTTATAGCAGATTTTTTAACGCTCATATCCATAACGATCTTTTCCATGTATAAAGAAAAAAACAAGGTTACATCCGAAATCCTTTTGATTTTCCTCATCTTCGGTATAGCTATAGTTATAAACAGGTTCATCAAAAAGATACCATCACAATCAAAAATCGTTGAAGCCCTACAAATGTTAAGACACAAATCCCATATACAGATTGGTATAAGGGGATCGTTTGCAATCCTTTTACTGTTCATGTTCTTGGCAGAAAAATTGGGTATTGAAGTAATACTTGGAAGTTTCATAGCCGGTCTTATCATTTCAAACGTTGACATTAAGGAAAGCAGGTTGCTGAGGATGAAACTCGACGCCATCGGCTACGGTTTCTTCATACCCATATTTTTCATCTATCAAGGTGCAACATCGTCCATACCCATGAACTTTTCATCTTTAGAATTCTTGGCTCTAACGGTTTTGGGCGGCATACTGATAAAGGTCATTGCAAGCTTCCCTTTGGGCTTGAGGTTCTCATTAAAAGACACGCTGGCAGGCGGCATTCTTTTGAGTGGAAGGTTGAGCTTAATAATTGCAGCAGGCATAATTGGGTTAAAGTTGGGCATAGTGGATGAAGATATAAACTCGGCTATCATTGTTTTGGCAGCAACGACGTGCATACTAACACCCGTCCTATTCAACATGATAAAACAACCAAAGAAGCAGAAAAACTTGCTATAAAACGGCATATAAAATAAAATTAAAGAAAGACTTTTGGAGGCAAGGATGAAAAAGGGTTTAACGATTTTGGTAATTTTTTTAGTGGTAGTTGTTTTGGCATTTATAGGTTACAATTTTGCAAACACCTATGCACAGAAGAAAGCCAAAGCAGAGGTGGAAAAAATCCTGAAAAAGGCACATTTAGACAAGGATGTCACATACCAATCCCTAAAGGCAGATATATTCTCAAAGAGCATAGAGTTGGACAACGTAAACTGGAACATAGAAAAACGCGGCGAACAGGTTGGTCAATTGAACATAAAAAAGACCGTATTCAGTGGCAACCCCAAAAAGGACGTCAAGGCAAAGTTCTTTGAAGTCGCACTAATAAATCCAAACTTAGAAACCCTCAAAACACCCAAAAACGAGCCCGTACTAACAATAGAAAAGGGTTCCTTTAGTCTAAAAAGGGAAGATGGTGAAACAGAAAGCTCCTTTTCAGCAAAGGACATTTTGATAAATAAGAAGATATTCGACATAAAAAACGATCAACAGTTAAAGACGGTTCTATTCAACGTTTTGAATTTGGATAAACCCATAGAAGTGAAGATAAAAACCTATGCAAATGAGAACAAAAACACATTCGCCATAAAGCAGTATAAAGTTGAATGGGAAAGCAACTTTGAGGCCAATTATGCTCTAAAACTTAAAAACATAGATTTAAATGGTTTGAGGAACGCATCAAAGGAACTAAACAGCCAAAACCCCAATCCGCTTGCAATTCTAAACTACCTATCAAAGGTATACGAGATAAAACCGATAAAACTAAAGTTCGAAATAGAAGACAAAGGGTTGGTGGAGAGGTTAGAGGATTTTATAGCAAAAGAGAACAAAACAACAAAAGAAGATCTATTAAAACAACTTGCAATGTATATCAAAACAACACCTTTTAAAGACTACTTAGACCCAATAATGGGCTTTGCAAAGGGCGAAAACAACGAATTAAAGATCGAAATATACAATCCCGAAGCTTTAACCGTTGGCGATATTATACAAAGGATGCAGAATGAGCCTATTTATTCCATATTAAAAATAAACATTAGCAATTAGGGGGGAGAGATGAAAAGTATTGAAACAATTAGTGCACCAAAAGCCTTAGGTCCATATAGTCAGGGTATAGTTGCAGACAACTTTTGCTTTGTTTCCATGCAGCTTGGCATTGATCCGAATACAGGCAAAATCACAAGCGAGGATGTGGCTAAGCAAACAGAAAGGGTAATAAAGAATGTCGAAGCCATATTGGTTGAAGGCGGTTTTAGTTTAAGCGATGTTGTCAGGACCACACTTTACATCCTGGACCTAAACGACTTTCAGACCGTAAACGAGATCTATGCAAAGTACTTTACACACAAACCGGCAAGGTCTTTGGTTGTGCAAAAAGACATGCCAGCGGGCGCCAAAGTGGCTTTGGATGCCATAGCTTACAGGCAAGAAGAGGAAGCAGAAAACTTAGAATACGTAACAAGGTGATAAAGATGAACTTGGCTGAAAAGATATACAATTCCATGATACAGTCACCCAGTAAGACCCTCAAGTTCGAAGATAGAACGTTTAAGTATGAAGAGATCTTAGAGAACATCAGGAAAGCAGCGTCATTCCTAAAAAAGCTCGGTGTTAAATTCCAGGACAGGGTTGCCTTGCAATTGCCCAAATCGATGGAGTTTATATACTTCCACTTTGCCAATTTGTGGATTGGCGCAATAACGCTGCCTTTGAACCCTGCTTATTCAGAACAGGAGACCGAGTATTTTTTAAGCGATTCTCAGAGTTCACTGTTTATAACAACATCTGAGAATGCCAAAAGATTAAAAAATGTTATAGAGAAGCTCAAGATGAAGACGTTCTTGATTGACAAGGAAATGGATGTGGTATTTAAAGAAACACCCATTGAGCCTGCATTTAATACGCAACCTGACGATGTGGCTATAATCGCATACACATCTGGCACTACAGGTAGAAGCAAAGGCGCTATGATAACGCATAAAAACCTGATAACGAACATGGAGGCATTAAGGAAACTGTGGAGAATGTCGGACAAAGACAAACTGTTGCACGTTCTTCCCATATTCCATGTTCATGGTTTGGTTGTGGCATTGCAGGGTGGACTAAACGCTCAGATGGATATAGTTATGCATGAGAAATTTGACCCGTTTAGAACTTGGAAGACTATAGAAGAGGAGAAAATTACCCTATTCATGGCAGTTCCAACAATATACATGAGACTTATCGACGCTTATGAAAAGTTGGATAGAAAACCCGATATATCGTCTATGAGGCTCTTTATCTCTGGCTCTGCACCTTTAACAAAGACACTGTTTGAGAAGTTCGAAAAGATAACAGGACACAGAATTTTAGAACGGTACGGTATGAGTGAAGCGGGTATGATAACGTCAAATCCATACGATAAGGAAAAAAGGGTTCCTTTGAGCGTAGGCTATCCGCTTGAGGGCTGTGAGCTCAAGGTAGTAAAAGAAGGTAAAATCGCAAAACCATTCGAGGTGGGTGAAGTTTACATAAAGGGCACAAACGTCTTTAAGGGCTACTGGCAGATGCCAGAAAAGACAAGAGAAAGTTTCGAAGACGGATGGTTTAAAACAGGTGATATGGGCTATTTAGATGAGACGGGACGATTGTTTCTTGTGGGAAGATCAAAAGAGCTAATAATCACTGGCGGCTTGAATGTGTATCCTAAGGAAGTGGAAAATGTATTAGATACTCATCCAGCTGTAAAGGAATCTGCTGTTTTTGGTGTAAAGGACGAGGAATACGGTGAGCGTGTAGAGGCCGCTGTAGTTTTAAAGGAAAATGCGGATACTCAAGAAGATGAGTTGATCGAATTTACGAAGCAGCATCTCGCCCATTACAAGTGTCCAAAGAAAATCCATATTGTTGAAGAACTCCCTAAAAACGCCATGGGAAAGGTGCAAAAGCACATTTTGAGTGCAAAATACTTAGGCTAAATGCCATTAACATTTGACACAACATAAATAAAGTCTAAAATAATTCTTAACTTAAGTATGGGGGAGGTGTTGTATGAATTCGACCGTTCTCATAATCATCGGTCTTGGCATTTATCTCGTCTTCTACCATCTTTACGGCAAGTACTTGCAGCGTTCCATCGTGGGTAAATCAGACAAGGAAACACCGGCAAAAAGGCTATACGACGGCGTTGATTATGTTCCTGCAAACAAGTACGTGCTGTTTGGGCATCACTTTGCATCCATAGCCGGTGCTGCTCCAATTGTAGGTCCTGTTATCGCACTTGCTTGGGGATGGCTACCTGCATTACTGTGGATCTGGTTTGGAAACGTCTTTATTGGTGCGGTTCACGACTATCTATCCTTAATGAGCTCTGTAAGGTATGATGGCCACTCAATTCAATGGGTTGCAGGTAAGGTCATAAAAAAACGCACATCGTACATTTTTGCATGGTTCATCTTCTTTGTTCTTATCTTGGTCGTAGCTGCATTTGGTGCTGTTTTAGGCAAAATTTTTGTAAAACAAGCTGCTGTTCCAACGGC
>WFQR01000176.1 GCA_015486955.1 Hippea sp.
TCACCATCATCGAACACTATATTAACATCCCTTTTCTCTAACATACCCAACGTTTCATCCACATTTCTAAACGGTATCGCATACCTCAAGTCCTTATCTATAGGAAAGATCTTAACCACATCACCGTTATTCTCACTCAAAAAATACCCGTCCAACTCATCCTTTTCAAAACCTGCACAGATGAAGTGATAATCATCAACAATTACATACTCAATTCCGCATTTTGACAAAATCGGTATAACGCTATCATCCCAAACCCTCTCTGCAAGCCACAGCCCTCTCGGTATACTTCCAAAATTACCTATTAAGAAGTCATTTAGCTTTCTTATTTGAAAAACGGCATCCTCCTGTGGTATGGAAACCAAAATAGGCTCATAGAAGCCTCCGCTTAATAGTTCAAGTGAGCCTATATCATGCAAATATTTTATGTTAGCAAAAACTTCCTTATACCTGTTTTTGATCTCTTCAAACAGCCAGCCAGATACGTGCAAAGAGAACTTAAACTCAGGGTATTTTTTTAGCGTTTCAAAAAGCGGTATGTAGCACAACTCAAACGCCCTGTATACGGCCTCTCTCAAATTATCCGGCGGTTGATGAAGATGAATACCAAACAAAAGCATCGCTAAATATACCAGTTTTTGTAGTAACCTGCATTTAGTTGAATGGAAAGGGGCACTGACGGCAAGATCTGCAAGAGCCTGCCGCTTTCAAACACCTCAATCTTCAAATCAAACTTATCTGGCAGCTTGGTTTTTTCTATTTCAATCTCCGCAATCTCATCCACAGCGCCATTATATTCAATCTTACTATCATTTACAAAGACAAAAATATCCTTTCCCTTAACATCGCCGTCGAGCCTTAAGAAAAACTTATCGTCGTTTTCGCCAAAGTACAAAGCATCAATTGGTGTGTAACCCTTTCCCATCGTATCCCCTACCCTTTCATCCACAAACCCTGCATCGATCCATTCAAAGAAGGATGTTATCTTGCCGTCTATGGTAGGACTTATCTCATCCTTTGGAAATTGCACCCTGTTTAACGCACCAAGAGAACCCACGATGGGCCTAAATAGGCTTTGTGGCGGTGGGATGTTCAACTTTCTGTATATGTCAATGAGATTTTCCCTAAACAACTCATCAAATTCCCTTTCAAATTGCGTATAATGATCGTCACCGTACCACCAGAACCAGTCGCTCGACTCGGCTATCAAGAACTGCTCCTTTATGCTATCATCCAAAGATCCGTGTCTAAAACAATCCTTGCGCGCCTGAAAGAGCAACTCCCACGCCAAGTTCTTCTCTTCATTTCCCACCCATGTGTTAAAATTCCCAAAAATCCAGCTACCGGGTTTAACATCACTTAGCTCAACCGCATCCATTTCGCTTGTTTCATCAAAGGTGACAAGCTCGAACTCATCTGTTAATCTTTTGTAAAATAGATTCAAAAAATCCCAACCGTTGTTTTTATAGTATTCCCATGGATTTTCACCATCCAGAATAACAAACACAATATCGCCCTGAATTTCCTTTAGTCTCTTGATAAAGTCATCAACAGCCTCATCTTCGGATAAGTACTTATAGTCAAACCCAATGAGGTTGCTTAGTTGCGTATCCCTAAAAAACATCTTAAAGCCCTTGTATTCAAAGACCCTATAATGGTCTAAATTAGAACTCTTCTTTAAAATTGCCTCATCCGTTGCAGCATACTTCAAACCATGCCCAATAAGCATCTCTATGGTTTCCCTACTTACGCCACCCTCAGCTGGCCAGAAACCATTCGGTTCTTTCAAAAACGTCTTTACGTATAGCTCTTTGGCCTTTTCTATGTGCAAAATCGCGTCTTCTTTTAATGAAAAGTGGTTTTTTGGTAAAACTGTCTGACTGTTTGCCTCTTTTGCCACTTTCATATCAATTAAAAGTGGCAGAATGGGATGGTAGTAGGGCGTAGTTGTAATGGATATCAAGCCGCTATCTAAAAGTTTCTTGTAATATGGCAAGATCTTGGGTATAAAAGCCTCCAATTCATTCAACAAAACAGCTTTGTCTTCCTCTCTATAGCCACTTTTGTTCAGAAGATCCTTAACGACACCGCTGTTTTCCCTCAAATAACGCCCACACCAGCTCAAAAGGAAGCACACCTCAAGAGAAACAGTATCGTCATCGGTAAGTTCACCCTTTTTGTAAAGCCTATCGTATAAAGCAAAGGGCTTGATCATTGTGTTGTAATTTGGACTCTTGCAATACCTAACAACCGTTTGTTTTTCCCTATCCGTTAACTCAGAAACCCTCTTTTTCAAAAGATTGAGAAAAACGTCCCTTGAGATGCCCTCATTTGCGTATATGTTGATCTGCTCAATGAGTATTGGCGTCAGATTAAAAGTCACCTTTGCACCGTATAAACTCGCAATGTACGGCATATCACAATAATCCTTTATGGCATGCAAAAACACCCACGGCATAACTATATTGCCCTGCGTATCTACGTATCTCGGCTGATGCATGTGCCAAAGAATTGCTACTTTCATCCCCTTATCCATCCTTCTATCAATTCTGTGTAGTAATTTAGTATCTCATCACCTAATTTGTCATTTGAAGCTTGCACGTAAACATCCAAGAAATCGGCGTAATTATCTGGGATTACCAAGAACCAGTCATCCCTTCCCTCCCAGATCTTTATACCTTCTGTCATTGAGTACTTCTTATTCCTCGCCACCTCAACAAATTTCTTTATTACCTTAGTCCTTTTGTCATGTGGACACGGTATTTTTATGTGTTTATAGTAAAACTCGGTAATTGTTTTCGTAATTTGTGACAAATTCAAGTCATTTTTGCTTAACATCTCCATTATCTTCAAGCTTGCATAAATGGCATCCCTATGCAGGGAAAATTCCGTAAATGAGAAGTTGCCATCTGTCGTCGCTATCAAATCGTACCTTTTTAGTTCATCCTCTTTAACGTCAAAATACTTGCCCCTTCTGATCTCGATATTGGGAAACTCATCATCCAACATGTCAGGAGACCACGTGGGCAGAAGCACCTTAAACGTTCTATTGCTTTTTTTAGCCTCTATATTCAAAAGTGTCAAAACAACGAACAGCGCCTCCGTTCTATCAAGAACCCGACCATCATTGCTTACGATCGTTAACCTCTGACCGTTTGGGTATATGATAAAGCCAAGATTTAAGCCAAGTGAAGTTACAATTTTGGCTATCTCCCGCTTCGATATCTCGTAGTAGTGCGAGAAGTTAATCATCTTTAGCCTGTCGTAGTAAGAGTTGAGGATTATGCTATCTATTTGTAATTCAGAGAGTATGTCTGGATATATATCCTTTATGATGCCGTACATGAGGTCTATCGCCACCTTAAAATCCTTGCTCCTTATAGTTCTATAATCAATCAACTCTTTAACCTTAGATTTGTAAAGCTTAAAAGCACTTTTTTTCAACGTTTCGCTCTCATCGATCTCACCCACCTCTTTGTAATCTACACGCCTAAAATTCTCACTGAAACACAGTTTTTCTATCGTACGCTCACTAACAACATTCAACCTCAAGCCATTCTCATCAAATATCAGGATCTCCGACTGCCCCGGATTCATTATCTTTTGCCTGAAATAAACCCCACCGAAAGCAGAGCTATTCTTAACGTAAAGCCTTAAAACCGTTAAAGGTACGCTTTTAAAATCAACAACATTGACGCCCGATGCTAAAACACCACCCACAAACGCCCTCTTTAGCATCACAGATGAAGACTCGTAATCCCGACCAACTATGATTGTACTCCCCTGAGGTAGAGAACTACCGAACGCCTCTCCTATTTTGCAAGCCATCACACAGTCGATTTCCGTATTCGAACCACCACTTATGATACCTTCTTCGAACAACGAACTCTTATATTTGACACCGCAAACAATGTTGTTTGTTATAATTGAGGCTGGCTCTATTTCCTTGTTGGGCCATATCGTCACATCTTGCACAACCTTTGTCAACCTACCTATTTTTGAGCCCTCCGCCACGATCATGCCAGATTTGGCCTCGACAAAATCATCTATCCTACAGCCATTACAGACAACAGCACCGTCTATATTGCACTTCTTGCCTATATAAGCATCGTTCCAAACTATACTGTTTTTTAATTTTGTTTCGGAACCAATAATTGTGTTTTTGCCTATAGCAACATTGCTCAACTTAACCCTATCACCAACCCTTACGCCATCATCTAAAACAACAACGCCAGATATTTCAACGTTATCTCCGATTTCAACTTTGCCTTTCAGATACAGCTCGCCGTTTGGATAATCTACCTTATCACCCTGGAATTCAAACTTTACCCTTTTTTCAAATATGTCTTCATGTACATCCCTGTATGCATTGGGATTGCCCACATCACGCCAATAACCTTCAGCTACATAACCATGAAGATCAATACCCTTATCCATTAAGAGCGGGAAAAGGTCTCTTGCAAAATCAAAAAACTCACTTTTAGGTATAAAATCCAACATCTCAGGCTCTATCATGTAAATCCCCGTGTTTATCGTGTCGCTGATGACCTCCCTCCATCTCGGTTTTTCTATGAATTTTTCTATTATATTGTCACTATTAATCACAACAACGCCAAACTCCAATGGATTATCCACTTCGGTTAAGGTCAAAGTAACCTTTGCACCTCTTTCGGAATGGAACTTGAGAATTTCTTTGAAATCAAAATCCGTTATAATATCCCCGCTTACGACAATAAACGTTCTATCCAAAAATTCACGCGCATATCCAACTGCACCGGCTGTACCATAATCACTATCCGGCAAAACGTAGGTTATGTTTATACCCCATTTGCTACCGTTTCCAAAATGTCTCTTTATAACCTCTGGCTTGTAGTAAAGCAAAATAACGACATCATCTATGCCAATCTCTTTAAGTCTTACTATATTGCGCTCCATCATCGGTATATTGACTATCGGAAGCATTGGCTTGGGAACTGAGTGTGTTAACGGTTGAATTCTCGTCCCAAAGCCGCCCGCCATTATGACAGCTTTTACATCACTCACACATACCCCCTTTCCTTAAAGTTTCAAAAGGGAATTTTGACTACCAAAAACCGTGCCAACTTTAGGTAGATCCTCCTCAACAACCCATTTCCCATCCACTAAGTATCCGAATTCATATTCGCCAGGTTTTAAAACCTTTGTGATAGAATAATAGCCAACCTTTCTTGGCTTTAATTCCTCTTCCTTCCAATCATTCCAACTGCCCTTTACCACAGCAGGTTTATCCTGAATAAACGTCACCCATACCCTATTCCCCTTTTTGCTTACCTTTATCATCTCTCCCTCCAATTTATATGTACCTAATGTACTTATATTACCCACTTTTAAACTTTTAATTACCTATGAAACATAACACCTTTACTTTCAATATATGCCTTTTTGATCTTATGTCAATCAAAATACGCTTGACCGATTTTTGGTTAACGTATAACATCGGGCAATGGATCTCTTTGAAGTATTCAACGCCATAGGGCTTTTAGCGTTCGCAGTATCGGGCGTCTTTAAAGGAATATCCAAGCATTTGGATATATTGGGTATCTCTGTGCTCGGCTTTCTGACTGCTTTGGGCGGTGGGATTTTAAGGGATGTTTTAGCCAACAAAACACCTGCTGTATTCAATGGATACTCAGACGTATCCTCTGCCTTCTTAGGCGTAATTTTGGGTGTAACTATGTACAAAACGTTCAAAAAGGACGTATCAAAATCGACCATAATCAAGGTTTCGGACGCCATCGGCCTTGCAACATTCACAGTAACGGGAGCAATTGTGGGATACGACAAGGGCTTCAATATTGTTGGTGTTATTGTACTTGCCACATTAACAGGAACGGGTGGCGGGGCATTGAGCGATGTTTTAATAGGCGAAATCCCATTAATCCTCAGAGAAGACTTTTATGCCTCTTGTTGTATCATTGGAGCTTTTTTCTTCTACATTATGATGCAGATACCTATCGATAGAAAGTTGGCAATGACCATAACGCTGTTTTTTACATTAATACTGAGACTTTACGCCATAGCAAAGAAGCTATCTCTACCTAAGGTTTAATCACTTAATGAGTTGATTGATACTGAAAAGCGGCACCATTATGGCCATGACAATAAAACCAACAATTGTTCCAAGCAAAAGAATTGTGGCAGGCTCTAAAACAGACAAAAACGTCTTAATGGCTGTATCTATCCGTTTTTCGTAATATACGGATATCCTTTCAACAAAGTCTGGTAATCTTCCGCTTCTTCTTCCCGTAGCAACACTCGATACAAACATCTTATCAAAGAGACCCGATTCCTCAAATGCCTTCTCAATCGGCACACCCTCATTGATCTTTTCTGAAACAGCTTTCAGTTTCTCTTTAAAAACAACATTACCAACGGCCTCACTGCTTGTCAAAACCGCATCAACAAGGGGAATGTAGGAGTTTAACAAAAAAGACAGATTTGATATAAACTGGGTTACGGCGATTTTCTTGTATATGGGAATTTTCAAGAGCAAACTATCAACGTTTTTTCTAAAGGCAGACCATTTTAAGTATGCAACGTTCAACGCTAATGCTAAAATCAAAAGTAATACCAAAACCAAAGGTAAATAGGCTTTCACAAAAAGACCTACTGAAACAAGCAAACGGGTAACAAATGGAAGTTCCTTGTGGAAAGAGCTAAAGATCTTCTCCATCTTCGGAACAACGTAACCAAGCAGAAATACCACGACACCAAAACCAAACAAAAGTACAAACGAAGGATACAAAACAACGGGGGCTATCCTTTGGTTAAACGAACTTCTGTGCTCCTCCCTTTGGGAAATCTTAAACAGAACATCCGCAAGCTTACCCGTTTTTTCTGCAATCTCAATCATCTTTATGTAGGATTTTGTGAAGACACCTTCAAAGTCGGATAGGGCTTCGGAAAACCTAACCCCCTCACTGACCCTATCCTTTACCTCTAAAACCACCTCTTTTAACCTTTTATTGGGCAATTGGTCGGCAACGATATTGAGTGATTCGGTTAGGGATATACCCGTATTTATCAGTGTAGCAAGCTGAAAGAAGATATCCGCCCTTTCCCGTTGGGAAATCCTCGAAAAACCCCTTCTTAATGACCCAAGAAATCTCGTTTTTTGCTTCGATATTGCCTCTATTGAATCAGGATACAGACCCTTTGATTTCAGATTTCCTAAAGCTACACCGATACTTTCAGCCTCGAGCACACCCTCTTTCTTCCTTCCGTTTTTATCGAAAGCCACATACCTAAAGGTAGGCATAACTACAACCTTGTAGCCAAAAGAACCTCTTCAGGCGTTGTAACACCCTCTCTAACCTTATCCATTCCGTCGTCAAACATCGTTTTCATGCCCTTTTCGATTGCAACCTTACGTATCTCTTTGGCATCGGCTTTTTTAATCAAAAGCTTCTTTATATCCTCATCTATATTCAAAAGCTCAAATATCCCAACCCTACCATAAAATCCCGTATTTTTACATCTATCGCAACCCGTTCCTTCAAAATGACTATCAATCTTATAGCCATATTCCAAAAGCATTGACTTAATCTCATCCTTTGTTTCAACCTCTACCTTACAACTACTGCACACACGCCTCACAAGCCTCTGTCCAATGACAAGCAATAGGGACGATGCAAGTAAAAACGGTTCAACACCCATATCTATGAGCCTCGCCAGTGTTGTAGCAGCATCATTTGTATGCACAGTGGACAAAACCAAATGACCCGTTAAAGAGGCAGCTATAGCCGTCTTTGCCGTCTCTGCATCCCTTATTTCGCCAACCAAGATCACATCTGGGTCTTGCCTTAAAAAGTACTTCAGGGCATTGGAAAAGGTCAAATCGAGCTTTGGGTTTACTTGAACCTGCGTTATTCCGTCAATTCTATATTCTATAGGGTCTTCTATGGTCATAATGTTTTTATCCCGTGTGGCAATCCTCTTTAAAGCGGCATAAAGCGTTGTCGTCTTACCGCTTCCTGTAGGTCCAGTTACCAAAATAATACCATTTGGATAACGCAACTTTTCCTCAAAAAGCTTTATATCATTTTCAGACATCCCAATATCTTCTAATCCCAAAAGTTCCTTTGATGTGTCCAGTATCCTCAAGGCAGCCTTTTCTCCCGTTATACTCGGCACAACTGAAACCCTTATATCCACCGTTCTTGTTCCAATGTTCACCCTTATCGCCCCATCCTGTGGTCTGCGGGTCTCCGCAACATCGAGATTTGCCATTACCTTTATCCTTGAAATCACCGTCTCTTGTATCTTCTTTGAAAATCTTTTGTAATCGTGCAAAGTACCGTCTATCCTAAACCTAACAACAAAGTAGTCCTTTGTTCCTTCAAAGTGTATATCACTTGCATTTTGTTGAACGGCCTTAACAATCAGTTGATTAACAAGCTTTACGATTGGTGCATCACTGTATGTAACACCGATTATGTTTTCTTCAAAGCTCTCCTCGTTAACATCGCTCTGCTCCGCATCTTCCGTTTCCTCATTGATGAGGTTATACATCTCTTCCATCGCCTTTAGCAGTTCTTTTCTATCCTTTAACTGCACATGCGATTTTAAACCCAAAGTGAAAGCCAAATAATCAGCCTTTTTCACACCTTCATCATTCAGAACCCAAAACCAAATATCCGACTCATTCTCTTCAATGGGTATAAAATCGCTTTTATCAACAAATTCCTTGTATTTTTCTATGGTTCTTTCACTTAGCTTTAGTGACATTGTCTAAAACCTTCGCACTTTGATTTATACTTGCCACCGTTTCGTTACTATTAACAACCCTCACAGATAAGAAAACCATCAGGTTTGTCTTTGAAGTAGAGTTCTTTTTGTATTCAAACAACCCGCCCAGAATGGGTATGTCTGAAAGAATTGGCACACCCGTTTTTTGTTTTTGTGTATCGTTTTCTATCAAACCGCTGATCAGTATCTTTTCTCCGTTAACAAGCGAAATCTTCGTGCTCGTCTCTCTTGTCAACGTAACTGGAGCCATAGTGTTTCCCACCATAACATTTTCCGTCACTTTCTTAATCTCCAAGTTTGTATCCAACAGAATCTTATCGCCGTTTATATGAGGCAAAATAGTCAATTTCACACCCACATCCTTGTAATCATACGTATAAATTGGATTTCCGTTGGAATCGTACTTTTGGCTGGTCAAATATGGTCTATTTTCACCGACAAATATCATGGCTTTTTGATTATCCAATGTTACGATTTTAGGATTGGATACTATATTAATATCAGAGTTTGATTTCAAGGCATTGAGCAGAGCACCCAGAGTGGCAAACTTAACGCCGTTGTACGTAACCGTATTGCCCAGTATTCCCAAGTTAAAACCATTGGGCAAAGGCGTAAATTTGTTGTTGTTTATAATCGATCCTTCCAAATTACCCAAATTGCCCGTATTTGTATTTCCGGCATAGCCAATGGAATGGCCAGATTTTGCCGTTGCTGACCACTCAACACCAAATTCGGATAGTTTCGACAAGCTCGTTTCTATAATCAAAGCCTCGATATAAACCTCTTTTCGCGGAACGTCGAGTTCATCAATCAGTTGTTTGACTTTGTTGTAAAGAACTGGACTGCCAACAAACAGAATGGAGTTTGTGGCTTCATCGTAAGAGATGGACGAACCTTTAAAACTCGGAGATTTTGCCAAAAGCTTTGTAATAACATCGTAAACATCCTTAGCTACGGCGTTCTTTAGATAAAAAACCTTTTGAAACCTGTTTTTCTGAGTGCTACTCAAGATGGAATTGATAACAGAGTTTATAAAGTTGAAATCGTTAATTCGTGCAGCAACAAGCAATGAGTTGCTCTCACCCTCGTTTATGATTATCGGAGAATACGACATGCCGTTTCTGACCCTCAAATCGTTGAAAAACCTATTGAGTTCGCTGGCTATCGTCCCACTGGACGCGCTTTTTATGGGTATAAGCTTCACAACAATTTTGTCGTCTGAATCAAGAGTCCTTAAAAGTTTGGAAATTTGGTCAATTCTATACGTGGTGTCTGTTATGACAAGCGTGTTGATGGGTCTAATTATGTCCAATATGCCGTATGGCGACATTACATGCCTAACTGTTGATGACACATTCATAACACTGACATTCTTAAGCCTAATAATAACCGTAGACAATGTATTTTGCCTCAAAGTACCGGGTTTAGATACATACTTTCCACCAATGGCCCTTGCTGTGTTGTACCGAGAGAGAAGTATTGTATTACCTTGCTGCGTTGCAACTATGTTGTTCTCCTTTAAAACGGAATAGAAGATCCTAAGTAGATCCCGATTTGTCAAGGCCGAAGGTGAATACAGGGTAATCTTCAAATTTCTCGGGATTTCATTTTGCGAGTAGATGATATTCAAATTCTCACGCACAGCAACGAATTTTATGAAGTCCTGCAAACCTATATCTTCAAACTGTGCAGCAGGAACATTCTTTCCGTAAGCCTGAACTCCGATAAACAAAACCATTATCAAAATCACCAACTTTTTCATTGCACCACCTCACTCTATCTGCACAAATATCGTTTTCTTCTGAGAATTCCTGATCAAATTTATACTTACACTGTTTAAATCCTTCAACTGGGCATACAATCCCATCAAAGACGAAGGGTCTGTTGTTGGCTGACCGTTTATACTAACGATAATATCACCCACCCTAAGACCAATCCTGCTAAGCACTGAATTTGGACTTAAATAGTTAATCCTATAACCATAAGCTCTGCCATTTCTAAAAACAGGAACGATGTTTATCTGTCTAAGTAGAACATTCAGGTCGTCCACCTGACTCAAAATGCTCTTTGGCACTTTAACCTTCTCAATCGACGAACCACCGTTAATGTTCTCTTCTCCAGCAAACATCAAAGCCGGAGCACTACTATTTTGATTTTTAAACTGGAAGAGCTTTATTTCACCCGTCTTTTTGTTCTTCAAATAAACACCGTTGTCAGCTATCTTGTACAAATACCACAGCTTGTTCAAACCCTTGTTTTTTGTAACTATAACAACTGGTTTGTTACCTTTTTTAAGCAAAACCATTGGATCATTGCCACGTATAAAGCCCACAAGTTTATATCCGTTAATACTCGATACAACTTTCGCCTTTGCTATAGAAACGACTTTAGACTTATTAATGCCAATATCGACGCCAAACACATTCTTTGAAAGAATAACCCTTTCAATATCTTGATCATTGTTTTTAGAAAAAACTTTCTTCCTGTGTGTAATTTTAACATTCATTGTCGGCAAGAAAACAAAGACCAAAGAGTCAACAAAGTACGCCAAAGCAATACCCAAAAGGGCAAAAATTGCATAATCTATGAATTTATCAATCCTCTTCATCTAAATGGAAAACCTCTGTTTGATCTTTCCTATTTTAATCGTTCCATTCAAATGTACGCTCGACCTTGAAATGTAGCCTTTAGCCTCAATGTTGATGTCTCCGTTTATCTCAAGTTTATTGATGATCAGGCTGTTGTTTGAAAATGAAACCTTAGCAAAAACACTATTTTTACCGTTCATATTTGCCAAAAACCCTTTAAACGGCTGCTTCAACAAGCCCCTCAGCAGAGACGTTAAAAAGTAACCCTTGATAAAATAGCCATTCGAATCTTTCGAAATTGCAAATTCCGCTTCGCCATTCTCAAAAGACAACCTGGCAATACTGTTGCCAGCAAAAAACAACGGATTGAGTTTCACTACAACATTATCTATTTTGTAGCTCTCACCGTCAAAAACAGCATCGATATAATCAAGATGCATTGAAAAGGGCGAAGCTTTGGCAATTTTGTAAGACACATCAATGCGATTCTTCTCTACAATCTTACCGATGGCATAGCTATAAATCTTCTCATACGGCGCAAAGATAAAGAGAAAAACCACAAAGGATATAAAAAATACAACAAAATTCTTTACTTTCACTGCGTTTTCACCACAACAGCATCAAGATCCAAAAGCTTATCGGAGGAAAAGCTATTCTTTAAAACGTACTGCCTCAGTTTAACGTTGCTAAAGCCCTCTAAATTCTTCAAAATCCACATCAGTTCCTTTAAATTTAAATGCCTAATCTTCAACTCTATTGCATTTCCATCCTCGGTTGTGCTAACGGATACGATTTTACTTCCAACGTCCTTATTTTTTTGAAGCTTCTGAACCAAAAGCAGTATATTTCCGTCAAAATATCTTTCATTGCTACTTGAGCTTTTAATCTTTTCATAAAGAGAATAAGCCTTTCTGTACTGACTGTTCAATGCTTCAATCCTGCTTTTTGCCTGCCTCTCAGCACCTTTAAATAAAGCAAATACAACAACCACAACAAACAAACCTAACACTATCAAAATCAAAAGGGCATCTTGCTCCTTTATGGTAACCTGCCTAAACTTCAACAGCCATCTATCCATTCATGCCGCCCACAAGGACAAAAGTTAGCTTTCCATTCTTCGACGACGTATTTTGAACAACAAGTTTTCTCCCCATTGCGTTGTTCAATCTATCCAAAAAGGAAAGTAGATTCTTGTAATTGTCTATGCTGCCCTTTATCTTAAGAGCACCATTCGAATAGGAAACAAAATCTATTTTTAGATCATACCCATCCTTTGCCTTGCTTAAATAGTAAAGCACTTTGGACAGCGAAAAGGGATTTGATTGAGATGAGTAGTCAGCTTTATAGAGCAAAACACCGTACGGATCTGCATATTGATTATTGCCAAGTGCCTTTTTATAAAGAGCCTCAAGTTTCTTTTGCGCGCTTTTTACATCCTTTGAATAACTTGCATACCTCAAGCCCTCACCAACAACAAAAGCCAAGCACACAACAAGTATTGCAACAAATCTATAGATTTTCCAATTCTCAAAGCCAATACTACCCTTGTTGCCAATATCCAAAGCAATTCTTTTAACGTTGCCATTTTTTACAGTTTCGGCAAGCCTCTCAAGAACCACTTTCTTGTCGAATTTAA
>WFQR01000177.1 GCA_015486955.1 Hippea sp.
AAGACTATATAAACTTGATAAAACAAGCTCATGATAACCCATCCTTAACAAATATCACGGATGGTGCTGTTGGCGGAGCACTGTTGGGTGACGCTATAAACAACCTTTTAAGCGGTAAGAACATACCCTTTGGTCAAACAATGCAATTGGAAGTACTGAAAGCTGTCTATGCCAACTTGACGACGATATACAATGCGTATGCAAAATATGGAAAAATAGCCCGGGCATATCAGGATATAGATTTCTTACCCATCATTGTAATAGTAACAGATAGCGACGGTTATAAGGATAAATACCTGCGTTACATCTCTGTAAAAATTTGGAAGGAAGGAGAATAGAGATGAAAAAGATGTTTATTGTTCTTTTGTTGGTTTTACTAATACCAATTAGCGCTTACTCTAACGTAATAAGCGACTATTTCAACTTTGTTCAAAGCAAAAATCTATCCGGTGTAGAGCAGCTGCTTTACAATCCAACGCCTGAACGGTTAAGGGTTTACAAATTGGTTTTTGCTGCGGTCGACCAAAGAATAAACAGTGTTGAAATCAAAAAGAAGCAAATTTTTAAAGACAAGGCGATAGTTCAGGTTCATGTTAATGCAACCATAATGGACAAATCCAGAAACAGGAGTTTCACAGAGGATAATGATTTAGTATTTCTTCTGCAAAAACAGTCAAACAACTGGAAGATAGCAAGGATAATGCCCCTTGCAGATTTTATCTTAAAAAAGAAACTCATCACTGCAAAATACGCCCTCTTAAGGATTTCCAATGATACAGGCATAAAAACCGACAAAGTCATTTACAACTCGGCAGAGGGCGGCGAAAACTTTTTGGGCAATCAAAATAGCAACTCATATAAAACCAACAACTACGGATATCTGGGCTGCTTTAGAGACCAGGGAGACCCTTATGGATTAAGGGGTAGAGACTTGGCTGCTTTTGGTTTTGGGAGCGATAGGATGACACCAAGCCTATGTATGAGAGAGTGTGCAAGAAGGGGCTATAGATACGCAGGCGTTCAATACAGCGGATACTGTTTCTGCGGCAATAGCTACGGAAAATACGGTCGGGCTGCAAATTGCAATATGCGCTGCAACGGCGACAAATCCAAGATATGCGGTGGAACTTGGGCAAACAGCATATACGATGTCTCGCGCTTAAACATACAAAAAGTTAACTACGGCAGTGGAGTTGAGGTGAATACAGATAGACCAGGTCTGGATTACAAAAGCTTTAACCTGCCCTATCCCGACTATAGGCTTTGCCAAAATGCCTGTGAAAGTGACCCTAAATGCATGGCTTGGACTTATGTAAAGCCATACACAATTCAAGGACCCAACGCACGATGCTGGCTAAAAGGCTCTATACCTAATCAAGTTAGAAAAAGCTGCTGTATATCAGGTATAAAACGTATGTCTTCAAATAACACAAAAACATTTAGATACCCAACGATAAACGGCTATAGATTAGATTGGTGCAAAAAGTGGGCTCAGGATTGTGGTCAAGGTGCTGCCGATGCATTCTGCAGAAGAATGGGTTTTACAAGAGCAATAGCATTTGAGGAGGATTACGACATTGGCGCAAAATCGCCAACCTATGTAATAGACGACGGCAAAATCTGCAATCAGGGTTTCTGTGATGGGTTTAAGTATATAACCTGCGCAGGAAGAAGGTTTGTAATTCCTCCAAAAAAACATGAACAATTACACGCTCAATCTAACAGCAAGAAATTGAACTGTAAAGATGCTTACAAAAGATATGTGATTGCTTACAACAGGCTTGTTAACTTGATGAGCAAGGGCAAAGGGAACACACCCGAAGCTGTTGATGCAAAAAGGGAATACGATGCCGCAAGAAATGCCTATGCTAACTGCAAAAATGCCCAGAATAACCAAACAGTGCACTATAGCATTGACAAATGCGCTGTATATCAGAATAAGCAGGATTACATATCACTGCACTACCCAGAATATTTAAGCGCTAAGAAGCACTACATAAACCTGACCTGCTCGGTTTATATGCTGCCAAAAGGTAGCAGAATAAAAGCAGAATGGTTTTATGTTCTACCAAATAAAGACTATCCAATCGGAGAAAAGACCGTTGTTGTAAACAGAACTTCACCGGAAGACAAATACGTAAACTTTAGAATTGAAAGCAACAGGGACTGGCCAGCCGGCGTTTACAGGGTGAGAATCACTTTAAATGGTAAAGAGGTGGATACAATTGCGTTTAAGGTGAGATAATTATTCTTAAGGTGCAACAGTCTACTCACCGCGCCCCTTTTATATAAATCAGTGCCTACCAAAGCCAAATATTTTCTTGATTTTCTTCAATAGCTCCCCGGCCTTTAGGAGCTCTTCAAGCTCAAGTTCCACAGCCCTCTTTGATACTGCACCCATCTCCTTGCCTACAACCTCTTTACCGTTCATAAAATATGTCAAGGGCGTCGACATTATGTTATACCTTGTGGCAATCTCAGGATTTGAGGAGATGTTTAAAACATAAAACTCTATTCCCTTATCTGAATAATCCTTCTCAATCTGTTTCATTAGTTTCTCCATCTGCCTGCAATAAGGGCAGTGGTTGCTAACAAACATCAACACATATTTTCCCTTTGTTTCTGGTAAATCCTTTATGCTCTTCATAAAACACCCCTTAAAAAAACTTTATCCCAATTCTACAGATTCAAAACCCCATTGCAAACTTTAGATTTGACAAACACACATAACCAAACTTAAACTATGGCATGGATTTTGTAATAAAGCTCATCTTTTGGCTATCTTTAGCAGCAAGCATCTATTTTTTTAACAAGCTATCCCCGATATTATACCCACACCTGTCGCCATTCCTAAAAGCGGTGGGTTATATACTCGTAGCCTATGGAGTACTATTAAACATTGTTGCGGGTAGAACTCTAAGAAAATTTGGTCATAAGAAACCAACAAAAGGGTTCTCACAACCCGATAAAGTTGTAAACGATGGGATTTTCTCCTGCATGAGACACCCCGCAATATTTGGGCTCATATTCGTTCTAATCGGTTTATCTATGACAACAGGCAAAGTAATTACCACCCTCTACAGCTTTTTTCTTGCTTTTTTAGGTGAAT
>WFQR01000178.1 GCA_015486955.1 Hippea sp.
TGAAGATATACGACTGGGCTATGATAGATGCCCTAAGAAAACTCTTCTTCAACCTGATTATCACAGGAACAAGTGTGTTTGTTGCACTTGCCATTGGAACAATAGAGTGGATTCAGGTTCTATCACAAGAGATCAATCTCAATAACTCATTCTTTGAATTTATCAACAACCTGAACTTTGAGATTTTAGGGGTATTTACGGTTATCATTATGATAACAGGCTGGGCGTATGCGTATTTTTACTATAAGAGGGTGCTAACAGCGCATACAAAGTGAAAGCCTATACAATCGAAATACAGGGCATCGTCCAATCGGTGGGCTTTAGGCCCACCATTTTTCGTCTCTTTGAAAAAGAAACGGGCTGGGTCAAAAACACACAAAAAGGTGTGAAGATATACCTTGAGACTAACGCTGACCAAAAGGCAGTTGTAAACCTAATCCTAAGCAACAAACCGCCAAACGCTCAAATAGAAAAATTATCAATAAAAAGCCATCCTATTAAGAAAAAGGCATTTACCCGATTTTTCATAAAACACACAGAAAACGCGATAGGGGATGTCTCTATTCCGCCTGATTTAGGTATTTGTGATGAATGTGCAAAAGAACTGCTTGACCCAAACAACAGAAGATACCTGCATCCATTTATAAACTGCACGAACTGCGGGCCGCGCTACTCGATCATCTCAGGATCGCCCTACGACCGAGAGAAAACAACCATGAAATATTTTCCAATGTGCAAGCATTGTCGATCAGAGTTTGAAGACCCAAAAAGCAGAAGGTTCCATGCTCAGCCCATCTGCTGCAACAACTGTGGACCCGATTACTTTTTAGTTGTAAATAGAAAACCGTTGTATAAAAACCAGGAGGCAATAAAAGAGCTGGCAAGATATTTAGAAAGTGGCGGCGTAGCTTTGGTCAAGGGTATTGGTGGATACCACTTGGTTTGTGATGCAAAAAACGAAGAGGCTGTTGAAAAAACCCTGAAACTAAAACACAGAACAAACAAACCGTTCGCCTCAATTGCAAGAAACTTAGAAATTGTTGAAAAATACTGCTACTTAAATAAAAGGGAAAAAGAGCTCTTGACAAGCCAGATAAAGCCGATTGTTTTTTTAAAGCCAAAAAAACATGATTTTTTAAAAAGTATTCGAATGGGTAGCCCATACTTAGGAGTAATGTTACCCTATGCACCCCTTCACCTCTTAATCTTTCACTTTTCAAACTTAGAGTTCATTGTAGCAACAAGTGCAAACGAAACGGAAAAACCCTTAATTTACAAGGATCAAGATGCAATCCAGTTTCAAGGTGTGGAAAAGGTTCTAACAAACAACAGGAAGATTTTAAGACCTCTTGAGGATTCCATTGTGCAGGTGGTAAACGACAAGCAACTAACAATTAGATACGCAAGGGGATTTGCGCCCGGTGTGCTTTTAAAGAAAACCAAAAGGAAAATTTTGGCTTTGGGTGCAGACATGAAAAACAACATTGCCATAGCTTTGAAAAATAGGGTTATACTTTCACAATATACAGGCGATCTATCTGAGTATGAAAACTTGAAAAGGTTTAAGGAAAAGGTTGAGGACCTGTTAAAATTCTTTAACTTAGAACCAGAATTGGTGGTGTGCGATAAGCACCCGGAGTATTTTTCAACAGAATTTGGAGAAAAGCGTTTCGGTAATATCCTAAAAAAGGTTCAGCACCACAAAGCGCACTTTGGAAGTGTACTGTTTGAACACAGCATCGATGGAGAGGTAATTGGTGTTGTACTTGACGGAACGGGATACGGTGATGACGGTAATATCTGGGGCGGGGAGTTTTTCTTAAAAGTGGATAAAACAATTGATAGGATCGGTCATATAGAGTATCTTCCCTTTGGTTTTGGTGATTTAGGCGTGAAGGAACCCTACAGACTTGCATGTCTATGGCTATACGAAATTATGGGAGAAAATGCCTTTAATCATGGTTTATTTGAAAAATACCCATTCATGGAGAAAGCCGTAAAAATCAAAAGCAATTTAAAAACAAGCAGTGCGGGTAGGCTCTTTGATGTGGTAAGCGCCTTGCTTGGTGTAAAAACTATTAGCACCTTTGAAGCGGAAGCCGCCATAAATCTCACAAACGAAGCCTTTAAAAGCAACACAGAGGATAGATTTGATTATTCCTTGAATGGCTATAACATAGATTTCAAGCCAGCTTTAGAGCAGATTGCACTCATAAAAGATATAAACAAGCCCAAGCATGCCAAAATGTTCCATAACACATTCATTGATGCTATAGTAAAGAACATATTGAGGATTTCAAAGGATACGGGTGCAAAGACGGTAGCTTTAAGTGGCGGAGTGTTTCAAAATGAGATAGTGTTGAGTAATGTGGAAAAGGGTTTAGTGAGTAACGGACTTAAAGCATTCAGGAATGTAAAAGCGCCCATAAACGACGGTGGTGTGGCTTTAGGCCAGATATACTTAGCTGAAATGGAGGATTAGAACATGTGTCTTGGTATTGCAATGAAAGTTGTTGAGATATACGATGGCGGTATGGACGGTGTGGTCGAGGGCGGGGGTGTAAAACGACACTGTTTCTTTCACATGATCGACGATTTAAAGGTTGGAGATTATGTGATTGTGCATGCAGGATGTGCCATTGAGAAAATAGATGAAGAGGAGGCACAAGAAAACCTAAAACTCATAGAACAGTGCTTGCTTGGAGAAGAAAATGAACCTTGAGGTGTTCAACGATCCAGAAATTGTAAAAAAGCTGTCCGAAGCCATAAAAAGGGAAAGCTCTAAAATTGATAGAACTGTTAAGATTATGCACATATGCGGCACACATGAAAACTCGATTGTCAGGTTTGGATTGAGGGACTTGCTTCCTGAAAACATCAATGTTATAGCGGGACCTGGATGCCCAGTTTGTGTTACAAGCTCAAGGGATATAGATGCCATAATAGATTTAGCACTAAACGATGATGTGAGAATAACAACCTTCGGTGATATGTTAAAGGTTCCAGGAACAAAACTTTCATTCCAAAAGGCACGCTCGTTGGGTGCCGACATTCAAATGACATACAGCATATTCGATGCAATTGAACAGGCAAAAAGCAGCAAAAAGCCCAATATATTCTTTGCCTGCGGATTTGAGACAACAGCAGCACCAACAGCTTCTGCCTTAATGGACTTGGATATTCCTAAAAACTTCTTTATCTACAGCGTACACAAATACACACCAAACGGTGTTTATGCCCTTCTAAAATCGGGAAAGATCAACATGGACGGACTGATTTTGCCGGGTCACGCAGCCACGATATCGGGGCTAAAAGTTTATGAACGGTTTGTTGAAGACTTTGGTATTCCATGCGTTTCAGCGGGATTTGAAGCAGCGGATATTCTCCTTGCTATTCTATTAATCCTAAAACAGTTAAACAGCGGCACACCTAAGGTAGAAAACGGCTACAGGCGTGTGATAAACTACGAAGGAAACATAAGGGCTCAAGAAGCTTTAAATAAAGTGTTCTTTTTGGATAGTGCAATATGGCGCGGGCTTGGTGAGATAGACGAAACGGGGTATGAGTTAAAAGATGAATACTCAAGGTTCGACGCAAAGAAAATATTCAAAATAAAGTATTCAGAAAACTTCATAGAGCACCAGAGGGGTTGCAGGTGTGCGGAGGTTATCTTAGGAAATGTGACACCGCTTGATTGCCCGCTATATGCCAAACGGTGCACGCCGGAAGATCCAATAGGACCGTGTATGGTCTCCGATGAGGGCACATGCAAAAACTGGTATGATGGGGGAATTGAATGAGCTATATAACGCTTGACCATGGCTCTGGAGGAAAGTTGACGCTTGAACTCATAGAGAATGTGTTTGAAGCAGAGAGCGGTTTAGACAGTGCAATACTTGGAGATATCGCCTTTACTACGGATTCACACTCAATAAAACCCCTGTTCTTCAAAGGTGGAGATATAGGAAAGCTTGCCGTCTCTGGAACGATTAATGACCTGCTCTGCGTGGGTGCAAAACCGCTTTATCTATCAAGTGCATTCATCATTGAAGCGGGCTTTGAGATAGAAAAGCTAAAGAAAATTGTGAAGTCAATGAAAAAAGAAGCTGAAAAAGCCCGTGTGAAGATTGTCTGTGGAGATACAAAGGTCGTGGAAAAGGGCAAATGCGACGGCGTTTACATAAATACATCTGGAATTGGAAAAATCATCAAGCCCATAGATGGCAAAAACATCAGTGAGGGAGACACAGTTATTGTCACAGGAACTATCGGAGATCACGGTTTTGCCATATTAAATGAAAGGGAGCGGTTGAACTTGGAAACTGAGCTAAAAAGCGATGTGGCAAACCTGGTTGATCTTGTTATGCCATTGATCGAATCCGATGTAAACATAAAATTCATGCGCGATCCCACGCGTGGCGGTCTTGCCATGTGCTTGAACGAGCTGTGCTACAAGAGGGACTTTGGTTTTGAGATATTTGAAGATGAAATTCCCGTCAGAGAGGACGTAAA
>WFQR01000179.1 GCA_015486955.1 Hippea sp.
ACCTTAAAAAAATAGAGAAAGAGATGAAGAAGATCGTTGGCGCAAATTACAAGTTCGAGCGTCAGGAACTGCCAAAAGAAGATGCCTTGAAGTTTTTCAAAGAAAAGGGCGATGAGTACAAGGTTGAGATTTTGAACGATATAGAGGATGACGTTGTTTCTTTGTATAGACAGGGTGATTTTGTTGATCTGTGTAGAGGACCCCATATTCCTTCAACCGGGTATTTGAAGTATTTCAAGCTATTGAACGTTGCTGGTGCGTACTTTAAGGGTGATGAAAACAGGCCAATGCTTCAGCGCATTTATGGAACGGCTTTTGCGACAAAAGATGATCTGGATAAGTACTTGAAGTTTTTGGAAGAGGTAAAGAAGAGGGATCACAGGAAGTTGGGCAAACAATTGGATCTATTCAGTATAAACGATGAAGTAGGTCCTGGGTTGATTATATGGCATCCTAAGGGTGCAATGCTTAGGTATCTGATTGAAGAATTTGAAAGAAAAGAACACTTAAAGAGAGGATACGAGTTTGTTAAAGGACCAGAGATTTTGAGGACTGAGCTTTGGAAGAGGAGCGGTCATTACGACCACTATAGGGAGAACATGTATTTCACTGAAATTGATGGTCAGAACTTTGGCATAAAGCCAATGAACTGTTTGGGTCATATACAGGTTTACAAGTCGAAGAAGAGGAGTTATAAAGAGCTTCCAAAGAGGTACTTTGAGCTTGGTGTTGTCCACAGGCATGAAAAGAGTGGTGTTTTACACGGCTTGTTGAGGGTGCGTGAGTTTACTCAGGATGATGCCCATATATTTTGTAGGCCCGATCAGTTAAACGATGAGATAGTTGGTGTGTTGGACTTTGTTCAGGATGTTATGAGCATATTTGGTTTTGACTATGAGCTTGAAATCTCCACGCGGCCTGAGAATTCCATCGGTACAGATGAGCAGTGGGAATTGGCTACAAATGCGTTGATCAACGCTTTGGAGAATACAGGCAGGAAGTACGATATAAACGAAGGTGACGGTGCGTTTTATGGACCAAAGATCGATGTTAAACTAAAAGATGCCATAGGTAGGAAATGGCAGTGTGCCACAATTCAGTGTGATTTTACGCTTCCCGATAGGTTTAATTTGACCTATGTGGATGAGGATGGCAAAGAGAAGCAACCCGTTATGGTTCACAGGGTTATACTTGGCTCCATTGAGAGGTTTATAGCGATTTTGATAGAGAACCACGAAGGCAATTTCCCGCTTTGGATAGCACCCGTTCAGGCACGTGTAATACCCGTCTCTGTGAAGCATGAGGAGTATGCAAGGAATGTTTATGAGGACTTAAAAGATAAAGGCTTTAGGGTTGAGTTAGAGGATAGGAACGAGACGTTGGGTAAGAAGATCAGGTTTGCTGAAATAGATAAAATTCCATACGTGCTTGTTGTTGGTGATAAAGAGGTTGAGTCCAAGACAGTGGCGGTGAGGAAGAGAAAAGAAGGCGATCTGGGCTGTATGGATATAGATGCTTTAGTTAAAAAATTAAACGAGGAAGTTGAAAACAGGAGGTGATGCTATAAGAGGCGATTTTAGGAAAAAGGACCTTCCGCCGATAAATGAGAATATCAGGGCGGATAAGGTTAGGCTGATTGATGAGAATGGCAAACAGGTTGGTGTCGTTTCGCTTAAGGAAGCCCTTGAAAGGGCTCGAGAATCTGGACTTGATTTGGTTGCTGTCAGTCCGAATAGTGATCCTATTGTTTGCCGTATAATGGATTACGGCAAGTACAACTATGAGAAACAGAAGAAGCAGCAGCGTAGCAAGAAGGCGCAGAAGACGATTAAGGTAAAGGAGCTTAAGCTGAGGCCAAGAATTGCGGATAACGATTATCAAACGAAATTGAAGTTGGCGAAGGGTTTTTTGGAGGATGGAAACAGGGTGAAGTTCAACATCTTCTTGCGCGGTAGAGAAAGGGAAAAGAAAGAATTGGTTGAGGAACTGATAGAAAGGTTGAAATTGGACCTTGAGTCGTTGGGAAATATAGAAGGAAAGCCCGATTTTCAAGGTAGAAGGGTTACGGTAACGTTTGTACCAGCAAAATAGGAGGATGTAATGAAGCTTAAAACGAGAAGAGCGGCTGCAAAGAGGTTTTTTAAGAAGACGGAGAAAGGCGCCTTTAAACATGCAAGGGCAGGTAAGAGCCACTTGTTGTTTGATAAGCCGAGAAAGAGGAAGAGGAACTTGAGGAAGGCCGAATATGTAAAGAGCGGTCGTGTTCATCACAATTTGAAGATCTTGATGCCGTGGAGCTAAGGAGGAGAAATGAGGGTTAAGACAGGATACACGCGAAGGAGAAGACATAAAAAGATACTGAAGCTTGCAAAAGGTTATTACCAGAGGAGGCATTCTACATATAAGAATGCTGAAGAGAGTGTAAGAAGGGCGCTTGCATACGCGTACAGGGATAGGAAGGTAAGAAAGAGGGAGTTTAGAAGACTGTGGATTGCACGCATTAACGCTGCTGTTAGGGAGTATGGGTTGAGCTATAGTAGGTTTATGCATCTGTTGAAAGAAAAGGGCATTGATTTGAACAGAAAGGTGTTAAGCGAGTTGGCAATAAGGGAGCCCGAAAGTTTTAAGAAACTTGTTGAGTCGGTGCAAGCTTAAAAAAAGAAAAAGCTAAAGATGTTTTGAATGGCGCGGAAAAATGCTTAAAAAAGGCATTTTTTCGCGCTTTTAATTTTAAAGGGGTTCTTCAATGGACGAGATAAAGAAAGAGTTTGAGGAAGGATTAAAGAGGGTTAAGGATTTTGAAGATCTTAAGCAGCTAAAGGCTCTGTTTTTGGGCAAAAAGGGTAGGGTAACGGCTCTGTTTAAGAGACTGAAGGATTTAAGCCCTGAAGAGAAGAAAGAGTTCGGTAGAGAGATCAACGAGCTTAAGAGTTATTGTGAGAAGCTGTTGGATGAGAAGTCAAGGGAGCTTTTCGAGAGGGCAAAGCAAGAGTCGATAGAGAGAGAGGCAATTGACATAACGCTTCCAGCAAGAAATGTCAACTTCGGTGGTTTGCATCCCATAACAAGGACGATAATGGAGATTGAAGATATATTCAGGTCCATGGGTTTTGGTGTTGAGGTTGGGCCTGAGATTGAGCTTGATCTTTTCAACTTTGAACTTTTGAACATACCAAAGGAACATCCAGCACGCGATATGCAAGACACGTTTTATATAAACGACAACGTGGTTTTGAGGACACACACATCGCCAACACAGATTAGGGTGATGAAAAGACAAAAACCACCCGTGATGTTTATATCCCCGGGCAGGGTTTACAGGCGCGATTCGGACATTACACATTCGCCCATGTTTCATCAGGTAGAGGGTCTTTTAGTTGATAAGGATATTCGTTTTTCTGACCTTAAGGGTGTGTTGAGTGGGTTTCTGAAGCTGTTTTTCGGCGATGTGCCTGTGAGGTTTAGGCCGAGCTACTTTCCGTTTACTGAGCCATCGGCTGAGGTCGACATCGGCTGTATAATCTGCGGCGGAAAGGGCTGTAGGGTGTGCTCGTATACGGGTTATTTGGAGGTTTTGGGCTGTGGCATGGTGCATCCCAATGTTTTAAAAAACGGTGGCTATGACCCTGAAAAATATACGGGTTTTGCCTTTGGTTTGGGTGTTGAGAGGTTCGCAATGCTGAAGTATGGAATAGACAATATAAAGCTGTTCTTTGAAAACGACTTGAGGTTTTTGGAGCAATTCTCTTTTGCTAAAGGAAGGTTGCTATGAGGTTTTCTTATAGATGGCTAAAGGAATTTATCGATATTGACTGGACGCCCGAAGAGCTTGCAGATAAGCTCACAATGGCTGGGCTTGAAGTGGACAGTGTTGAAAAGATAGAGACGTTTGGCAGCATTGTTGGTGAGGTTAAAGGTGTAAGAAGGCATAACAATCTGCTTGTGTGTGAAACGGATATTGGCGATAGGACGATCAGTGTTGTTACGGCGGATGCGAGCGTTAAGATTGGTGAAAAGTTTGCTGTCGTTTTGGCGGGTGGCAAGCTCGGGGATAGGGTGATAGATAAGAAAAGGTTCGGTGAGTATACAAGCGAAGGGATGTTTTTATCGGCTGAAGAGTTTGGCTTGGAAGAAAGTTCAAACGAGCTTTTAAGACTTGATCCTTCCTTTAAAAACGGTCAACCTTTAAGCGAAATTGACGAATTTGATGACTACGTTGTAGAGCTTGAGCTTACGCCAAATAGGGCAGATGCTTTGAGTGTTTTTGGTATTGCAAGGGATGTTAAGGCATTATCCAAAAAAGAAATTAAGCTGCCCAAAAGCGATTATTCTGTGATTGATAAGAAAATCGACGATTTTATTGGTGTTGAGATAAAAGACTATGAGAACTGCCCGAGGTATACGCTTCATTTGGCAGAGGTTGAGGTTAAACCAGCGCCGTTTTTTATGCGTATGAGACTTTTGAAGAGCGGCATCAGGGCGATAAATAACATTGTTGATATAACAAACTACGTGCTTATGGCATTTGGCCAACCGATGCACGCATTTGACTTCAACAAGCTAAGCGGCAATATCATCGTTAGGGGAGCCAAAGAGGGCGAAAGCATTGTTGCACTGGACGGTAAGGAGTATAAGCTTGACAACTCGATGCTTGTAATTGCAGACGAGAAAGGACCCGTTGCCATTGGTGGTGTTATGGGTGGTGAGTTCTCAAGTGTGGATGAAAATACAAAGCTTGTGGCTTTGGAGAGCGCGTTTTTTAATCCCGTAAGTGTGAGATTGACGGCAAGGAAATTAAAGCTGCATACGGAATCTTCCCATAGGTTTGAGCGTGGTGTTGATCCTAACCTGTGTCTTG
>WFQR01000180.1 GCA_015486955.1 Hippea sp.
CTTTAGTGGTTCGCCCTTTGATATCAAAACGATGTCTCCAACCTTTATTTGGTGTTCTCGCTCTTCTTGATAGGAAAATCTATAGATCAGGTAGTCTAAAAATTTGCCTAACAGCTTGCCTTTTGTGTTAATTAAAGCCCTGCCGCGGGATTGCCTCTGTTTGCCTGTTAAATGTTTGATTTCGTCTAAGTGAAACTCCTTTTCCGCTTTTCTCTCAAGCTCTATAAGATTCAAAAAGTAGCTTTTGTATTCGTCAAAGCTTTCAAAGGTCAACTTCATCCCGAAGGCTTATATCAAAAGGGAATGAAGTTTTCAAAAGGAATAGCTCCCTATTTTTTATGCAAAAAATATAGAGCCAACGAGAGGACTAATATACACAAGGAAAAATACAGCATTTCTATGGGAGTATTGAAATCTATATGCAAAACTCTCTTGAAAAAACCTACGATTAGCACCATTACAACCACTTTACCTATTTTATCTTTTAATTCATCAAGTGTGTGTATAGATAAAATTCTGCTTCCTACCTCCGTGTTTTCGGCATCATCTATATCACTAATAAATAATTCATACAAGCCGAAAGAAAAGATTATCATTACAACGGCAATTAGATAAAGATCTACAGCACCTATTGTTTGACTAAGCAATTTGCTGTGGAATGTCTCTTTGTTCAAGTTGTGATTTGTGAAAAAGTTTATTGTGTTAACCATAGTGTGCCATATGTCAAAACTTGCTTCGATAAGGATTATTAAAGCACCGATTAAACTAAACACAACCGCAATTATGACCGTGAATCTGCTTTTCCATAGAAAACTTTCGAAAACTTTTTCAATCTTGCTTCTTTTGCTCATCAATGGTAATTTAACAAAAATAATGTTCGTTTGTCTAACAGTAATTGGAGGTAGAGGATGAAAGAGATTGGCGAGACTGATAAGAAGCTATACGGTGAATACGCTGTGTTGTATGCTGGGTTTTCTAAAGATGAAAGGGTAAGACTTAAAGATTTTTCAAAATCCCACTCCGAAAAACTAAAGATTGTATTTGCCTGCAAGGATGATGGAGATGCGCTGCTTAAAGAGATTTTTAAAAGGGACGATGGAAGCTGCATTGAGGAGGACACGGACTTTCCCAAAACTGTGATCATGAGTGGTTTTACAGAAAAAGAACTGCTTGAGTTTTTAAAGAAACTAAAAACGTTGGATATTAATTACGAGCTTGCTGCTGTTTTGACGAGGTTTTCTAAAGACTGGAAATTAAAGGATTTGGTTGGTGAGCTTATAAAAGAAAGAGAGGAGCTTGCAAAGAGAAATAGAAAAAATTAATCGTCTTTATCCGTTTTGCGTCTTTTTGTTTTTCTCTTTGTGTAGTATATGCCCGTTCCGGGTAAGCCTATAGTTATTTGTCTTCTATTTCTGCCAATTGTGTATTTGAAGCCACGCCTTCCAAACGATATAGATATACCACTTTTCGATAGATTTAGTGTTATGCTTGGCAGTATCTTTATCCTCTTCCAAAATCTTAAACCCATTTTCTTCCTTTAATTATATTTGTTCAAAAAAGTGCATTAGTCAAGTTTGTAAAAATTTGACTACTTGAAATTTTTTATTATACTAACCGGTTAGTTAGGTGGATGATGGAGAAACGCATAGCTATTTTAAGGTGTGCCAAAAGGCTGTTTGCCAAAAAGGGTTATGATGCAACGAGTATGGACGAGATATCCAAGTGTGCAGATGCAAATAAGGCTCTTATCTACTATCATTTCAAAAACAAGGAAAATTTGTATTCTAAAATACTGTTAGATTCTATTTGCTCCATCCATGACAGTATAAAGAGTCAAATAGATGAGATAGATGACCCTGAAAATGGCTTAAAGATTTACATAGACGCCTTTTATGCGCAAGCTGTAAAGGACGAAACATTTTTTAGGATTTTGATGAGGGAAATAGCATCTGACGGTAGCCATCTTACGGGTGAGGTTTTGGGTGTTTTTCTTAAGGTGTTGGGAATGCTTGAAGGTATCATAAAGAAGGGTGTGGATA
>WFQR01000181.1 GCA_015486955.1 Hippea sp.
AAATGACTGGAATTACACATGTGGAACATGGTCTTGGGTGGAAAACAAAGATAACAAAACAGCCGATTTATCTGGGTATTTCGATATTTATACTCCTCAGCCAGATGGTAAATATTCCTTAATCATATTTGCCAAGAATGCCAAAAAGTTCCTTGTAATGAAAGACCTAACAGAAGACAATATCACGGTGAACTACTCAGATATCAACAATAGCTTCAAAGACATAGGAATCACGACAAACTATGACAATAACACATTCTGGGCAATATTTACTTACCAATACTACAAAGGATTGGCGTTCTTATTAGGAACCAACACAACTCCTGGGCATAGTTATAATCTAATAGCTCCTGTAAGACAGCTTTTTGCTCCTGACAATGAAACTATTTCGGAAAGAGAAAGCCACTTGTATTCTGCCTATATACCTGACTACACAGCAGACAATGCAACATTGATTAAATACAAGAAATACATCAAAATAGACGGAGGAACATATACCTTAGGAGGAAGATCTTATCCAAAAGAATTACCAGATAATATTACAAATAATGAATTAGATGTGCCTGATGTTGACTTAGGTTTCAATAGTAATTCCCTAACCGTATCTTTAAGTGGAAATGATGTGCAAAATATAAAATGGTACTTCTGGCGTTTAAAAGTTCAAGGTAATAAGATTTACGATTACCATGACCTTAGGGCAAGATACAATATAGGATTTGTATCAAAAGGAGCACCAAGTAGCACTACCATACAAGTGCCCAACTTAGATAACATCCTGCCTCAAAGCGTATCTAAGTACATCGACGAAATAAACAGTCAAACTCCAACAGAAGTTCAGTTTGAATTCGGCTATGACTCAACAAAACCTTATGAATGGGGAGACTACTGGTGGCAAAACTATAAAGGACCGTAACAAAAATTAAAGCCGAGGTACTCCCTCGGCTTTTTTATTTAAACCATTCCTTTAATTGAAAAATTCCTTCAAAAACATAAAATTAAATGTGTCCGCACCGATTTCTGGTAAGTTTATAAAAAGATACAAGCGTTTTCTTGTGGATGTTGAACTTGAAAGTGGTGAAATTGTTACGGCTCACTGCACAAATACAGGCAGTCTAAAGAGTTGCATAATAGAAAATGCACCCGTTGTGATTACAGAAACAAACAACAAAAACAGGAAAACGCGCTATACATGGGAAATGATCGACGTTGGGAGCTGTTGGGTTGGCGTAAACACTCTAAAGGCAAATAAAATAGCATTTGAACTACTGAAAGAGAACAAAATACCTCGGTTTGAAAACTTGGACACAATCAAAAGGGAAGTGAAATTTGACTCAAGTAGGTTTGATATTTATGCAGAAAAAGGGGAAGAAAAGATTTTTATTGAGGTTAAAAACGTAACGTATAGGGAAGGAGACTTCGCTTTATTCCCCGATGCAAAAACAAAAAGGGGCCAAAAGCACATTGAACAACTGTTAAAGGCAAAACATGAGGGTTATAGGGTTGCTTTGTTCTTTATTATCCAAAGGGACGATGTGAAAAAATTTAAGCCTGCAGAAAATATCGATTCAGAATATGCAAAACTGCTGAGGCAGGCAAGAAAAGAAGGCGTTGAAATACTCCCAATAATGATTAAAGTGAAACCTAAGGGATGGCAATTTGTAAAAATCATCGATTTTGAGGTGTAATTATGATAGATAGAGCTATGAAAGTAATTTTAAAAACTCATCCTCTGGCATTGGCCTATAGAAAAGGTATCCTTGAAAGTAGTCGCATCCCATCTTTTTTAACACCCTAAATTGCTCTTCTTCTTCTACACCTTCAGCCACAGTCTTAATGCCCAAATTCTTTGCTAGGTATATAATAGAATCCACTATACTTCTTGCCTTTTTGTCCAGCAAAATCTTTCTTATAAAAGATATATCTATTTTAACGACATCTATGGGAATGTTGGAAATATAAGAAAGGGAAGAATACCCCGTCCCAAAGTCATCAAGATAAAAAAGAACACCTAATTCATTAACATCACAAACAAGCTTATTTATTTTACCAAAATTCTCAAAAAACGCCCTTTCCACCATCTCTATCTTTAAGTGAGATGAATCCAATTTATAGCTCTCAATCAACTTCTTTATTTCACCGTATAAATCCATGTTTATTAGGCTTTTCTTTGAGAGATTAACCGATATCGGAACTAACATCTTTTTTTCTTTTTCTATTATTTTCTTTATCAGTTCAGCTACATTTTTCAAAGAGTTTTTTTCTATGTCAACAATTAGATTAACTTGCTCCAGATAATCGATAAACTCACCTGGAGGCACTATTTTGCCGTTTCTATGCCACCTCAAAAGACTTTCGGCTCCAGCTATTTTCCCGTCAGCATCCACGTACGGCTGATAGAACATAATAAAATCGTTATTGTTTAAAGCCTTTTCTAGTTCAATTTTCAGTTTAAGCCTATTTACAACCTTTTCCTCAAGCCCTTTGCTGAAAAAACCAATTTTTTTGTTACTATCTGAACTAATACCAGACAGTGCAACCATTGCCTTACGCAAAAGTTCATTAGAACTTTTTCCATCCCTTGGAATTAGGCTCAATCCAACATTAAAAGATAAAGGAATAATACGTCCTTCTTCCATGTATGGCTCTGAGAGCTTTTCTAAGAGTTTCTCTAAAATTACCAACGCATCAAACTCGTTGTTCAAATCTTTTAGTATTACACCAAACCTATCAGAATCAAGCTTTCCGACTACGTCTATACTTTTAACGGTATTCTTAATTCTCTCCGCTATTTTCTTTAGTATCTTATCTCCAAATGAGAACGAATAGGCTTCGTTAATCTTTTTAAAGCCTATAGGATTTATTATTGCAACGGCACCCAATTTTGTATAGTTCTCCAAAAGCCTATCTAAAATCTTTCTAAAATAATTTATGTTTATCAATCCCGTGTTTGAATCATAGTTAAGCATCTTATTTAGTCTATTTTCAAGTGCTATTTTATCGGTTATCTGTTTTCCATAAGCTATATAATTCGTTATTTTATCATCTACTTTAAAAGGTAGAACCGTTACAAAAAAGTCTCTATGTTCTCCTCTTTTAGATTTAAATTTCATTATATTAGAAAAGGCTATACCTTCCTCAAGTTGTTTACGGAAAGTTTTATAAAATTCGTCGTCATAGTTCTCGTCCAAGAATAGCGTGTAATGCTTGCCTAAAACCTCATCTAAAGAGTATCCAGATATAGATAAACTCCTCTTGTTTGCGTAAGATACGTTAAATTTATCATCTAATATTATAATAAACTCAAAACCAGAATTTAGAGCGGTCATGGTCATTTTAGAAAACTTTTCTTTCTCAAACCTATCCAAAGAAAATTTTATTTGATTGACAACCATATTTAAAAGTCTGTAGACATTGCTATCGAATATATTTTCTTTATGGGATAAAATAACAACAGAGCCAATTACTCTATTCCCCTTTATAACAGGCAAAGATGCACAGGATTTTACATTATATAAATGAGTTTTCTCTAAAAACTCATTTTTGACATCATTTTCGTAATCCTTCAATTTTGTTTCTAAAAACTGCCTTACACTGTTCATAAAAAACACTTTCCTTTTTTTCAAGCTCTTTTGAAGAGGATAAAACCTTGCCATCCCAAGTTTAATCAATGTTTCAAATTGAGATGTACTGAATTCTATAAATTCAAGGAATCTTTTATCTTTGGAATGTTTAGAATAAACAGAAAGCTTACCGTTTGACAACGTAGCAACAAATGACGCATCCATACCCATATAATCAACAAATATAGACGTCAATCTTTTTAAGAAATCATCTTCACTTTTGGCAGTTATGGATAGATGACTTACATGGAATAGAGTATTATAAATCTTGGATTGAAATTCCAACTGCTTATTTTTTAAAACGCTGTCCGTAATATCCTTTGATATATCTACAAAGTTCTCTATTTTTCCGTTTTCAATAATAGGCACTATAGACTTGTTAAGGTATACTAATGACCCATCTTTTGTTTTATTAATTGCTACGCCATCAAATATCTCGCCTTTTTTTAACTTTTCCCACATTTCATAATAAAATCTTTTGCTATTATGACCAGATTTGAATATAGATGGCTTTTTTCCTATAATTTCTTTAAGCTTGTAACCCGATATACTTTCAACTGTTTTATTTGCATAATTTATTGTTCCTTCAGAATCGGTAATCAAAGTCCAATCGTGGCTTATACTAATTGCCCTTTCAAGAATCTTTGCCTTTCTTTCCAATTCTATATTATCCAAAGCATAGGATATATCTTCTTTAAACTCCTCCAACAACCCTATGCTTTCCTCACTAAAAGAGTCCCTTAGTGTATCAGCTATAAAAAAGATATATTTGACTTCTCCGTTTTTTATGCCAGGGATTGAACATACAGATCTCACATTTAGTTTTCTGTAATAACCATGCCAACACTCCAAGTTTAAATCCTCAAAAACATCATCTCTGTAGGCAACCTTTTTATTTACAAAGGCTTCGTATAAAGTTCCTTTTCCGCATTTTTTATTCTCATCAACGGTTAAAGACAGGAAATCAAGTATTTCACCAACTCCCTCAATCCTATGTTTTACATAGATTAGTTCAACATCTAAGTTACTCCTGTTTATTTTGCCTATACCAGCAAGCGGATATCCTACCTTATCTACCAACACGTCACATGCTCTTTTTATAAGCTCATCTTCGCTACTTGTTTTAATAATCAACTGGTTTATTTCAGAAAGGCTTCTGTACAGTTTTTCTAAAGACCTTTCTTTTGTCCTGTCTATAAATATTACAAGACCAGCAAATTTTTCTTTAAATTTAATTGTGTAAGCAAAGGCTTCAACAAATCTATAGCCACCACCCTTTATTTTTAATGTCACATAGAAATATTCAGCAGGAAAGACTTCACCCTTCAATCTTCTCTCTATGGCAGCCTTTATGGCATCAACTTGTTTGTCTCTAATATGTTCTAAAAAGGATTTTCCTATAAATTCTTTTCTATCATCGTATCCAAATATCTTGGCAGCAGTGTCATTTGCATAAACAACCTTACCGTCTTTTTCGTATATATAAACACCTATTGTGTTTGAGTCTTTAAACAAATCTTTTATATTAATATCTTGCACCACTCCCCCCTCTTGCTTGCCTATTCTGCTAATACTATGTGTTTTAACATATTGATACAAAATAATCTACAAAAAATTACCGTCTAAAAGTTAATATATACGATTGACAAAAAACTGTTAAATGTTATCCTTATAAAGATGAGAGTTATCAGATTATTGTTTGTTATAGCGGTCTTTGCAATTTTCCTAAATTTTTTAAATTCATGCAACGCTAAACCCCTTAGAATATTCATGGTTCAGAGCTACTCGAACAAGGATCTATGCGGTGTACCTCAACTTGAAGGCGCTTTGGATACGCTAAAAGAAGCGGGCATAAACGACAACAACTCGCAAATAAAGATCTTCTTCATGGAAACAAAACTGAAAAATACGACAAAACCTTTGATGGATAAGGTAGCGGATGAGGCGTACAGAGAAATAGAGCAATTCAAACCGGATATTGTATTTCTATTTGACGATCCAGCATTTTCCGAGCTTGTACCCAAACTCATTCACAAGCATGTTAAGGTAATTTTCAGCGGCTTGAATGTCAAGCCAGAAGTTTACAATAAAACGCTAAAGTTTATGGACAAAAACCGACACCCTTTAGCAAACATAACGGGTGTTTATGAAAAGCTATACATTGAGGCAAGCATAAAGTTTATCGAACATATTGTAGGCAAAAAGGGAAAAATTGCCGTTTTATCATCGGAAGACAAAATAGGAAGAATAGTTACACGACAAATCTTGAGCGAATTACGTGGGACGCCTTATGAGGATAGCATAAAGATCTTTTGGGTTAACACCCTCAACGATATAAGAAACGACATAGTAAACGGCATAAATGCGAATAACAACATTGTTGCCTATGTGGTAAACACGCACTCGGTATTGGCCCAAAACGGAAGAATGGATATATTCCACTTAATACCCTTCGAAACAAAGTGGGCTAAAAAACCAGACATTGCAATAAATAAAGCATTTTGCAAACGTGGTTTATTCGGCGGCGTAGTACTTGACTTCTATGCAATGGGAGCACAAGCCGCAAGGATGGCCTTAAAGGTAATAAACGGCACACCCATATCAAAAATACCCATAGAAGACGCACAAAAGAGAGAAAGGGTGATAAACTTGGAAAGAGCCAAGCAACTACATATAAAAATACCGTTAGAGGTTTTAGATACTGTTAATGAAGTCTATTAGCAAAACGGGTGGCTTTAAAAGAACCTCTGCTCTAATCCTCGTTGGAATTTTAGTAATACTCATAACGTTTTTTGCTATTTACAAATCGCTTAAAGTCATATACTCAAACACAAAAAGGGAGATAAAACTACAAAACACTCTCCAAATAAGTCTCATAAAATCCAATCTAAAGAGTTACCTAATCACAAACAAGAACATGATAGACTCCATACTGTCAACAATACCAAATACAAAACCTCAAACCTTGCGTACTTTTATCGACAATTACCTATTCAAAGTCGAGCATGAGCACATAAAGAACCTACTGTTTTACTCAAATGGCAAGCTGCTTTTGATCTATCCACATCTATCAAAAACACCCATACCCATAAGCTACATAAAACAGAGTATCACACTATTAGAAAAAATTAAGCTTTCAAAAAACATGAAACAGAGCCTGTACTTTACAGCTCCAATGCTAAGCTTAAGCAACATACCGAAAAACAACATTTCCCTGCTTTTGATACATCCAATATTTATAGGTGGAGTATACAAGGGCAGCCTAATTGAAAGTCTCGACATATCATCCAAGTTACTCTCCATATTCAAATACTTCAAAGGATATTCCATAAATCTCTCCTATGAACCGATAAGCAGCACAAACACACAGGAAGTATCGCAATTTTCGATTGATAAGGCTCAATTTTACATCGAAATAAAAAAGAAAAACACACTTTTAAATAAACTCAAAAAAGACATAAACGCCGTTACGATAAACCTGATAATCATCATTTCTGTCTCCGTCTCTTTAATTCTCATTGTATCCTTAATTTTGACAAAGAAAGTAAGACAGGAACAAATATACGCAAGAACACTGCAGCTGTTAAACAAAAGAATCGATACTGTAAAAAGCATAATCGAAATAAAGGAGAACTTCTTTTCCAAAAGCAACATAGAAAAGCTTCTAAAAACGCTAAAGGATGTGTTTGAAGTAGATATAGCTGGTATATTTATGGAAAAAAATAACATAAACTACGTTTTGAAAGACTCAGAAATCGAAGAAATAGAGTTTATAAAGATGAAAAATTCTTTAAGTCAGCTTGTTTGGAGTAATAAAAAGGATATGCTCGTAAATGATTTTCAAAGCAGAAGCGACATATCCCACCAGTCAAAGATGCTTACCGGAGCAAAATCCGCCATGTGCAGCTTAATACAGTATGGATCAAAGGAATACGGCGTCATATGTGTGGAAAATACAAAAAAATCCCACGCATTCAAAGAAGAGGATTTTAACTTCTTAAAACTCATAGCCAACATCATTGCCATCAACATGTACTATTCCAATTTAGACAAAGATGCAATAGAGGCTCTTCTAAACGCAATAGAGGCACGGGATAGGTACACAGAGGGACACTCAAGGCGCGTGGGTGAATATGCAAAGTTCATAGCAAAAGTACTCGGGTTTGACGAAACATATCAGAACAATATCTACAAAGCAGGCTTATTCCACGACGTTGGAAAGATTGGCATACCCGATGTTATCCTCCTTAAACCCAGCAAACTATCTCCAAACGAGTACAAAATAATGAAAATGCACTCCATTTTCTCCTACGAAATACTGAAACACGTTGAGATGTTATCGGATGTTATCATGGGCATTCGCGGCCATCATGAACGGTGGGACGGCAGAGGCTATCCGGATGGATTAAAGGGCGAACAGATACCCATTGAGGCAAGGATATTGGCAATCGCAGATTCATTCGATGCAATAATCACATCAAGGCCCTACAAATCCGCCATGACGTTAAACAAGGCAAAACAGGAACTCATAGACAACGCCGGCAGCCAGTTTGATCCGGAGATTATAAAGAAGATAGAACCATATGTGGAAGAGATGTACAACATGGGCAAAGAGATAGAAAAGCAAAAGGTGAGCCTATTCCCAGAGGATATCGAAGAGATAAGGAAAAACATATTCTTCACAGATTGGCTTACAGGTCTTTTAACTATCGATAAATTAGAGAGGATCGTTTCTGAGCTGATTTTAGGGAATATTGAGTTCTCGCTATGTATGATGGACATAGTGAACTTCTCAAAGATCAGGTATGAACAGGGCAAAGCAAAAGCAACGGACTTGATACTGAATGTGGCTGAAATCTTAAAAGAAAGCATTAGCGAAAATATTGCTCGCATCGACGAGGACAACTTCATGTTTGTACTCAAAGGCACAACTACACCCGAAGATATGTTAGAAGAGCTATCATACAATATTACAAACAAGCTGGGGTGCAATATAATCTACGCATACGTAACATACCCAGACGACGGCAAGAACTTAGAAGAACTGCTTTATCAGTTAAAATCAAGGATCAAAAAGGTCAGAAAAAGCAAATACTAAAGGCTTCCCTTTAAAAACATCGGAATGCCGCTAATCATCAAAACAACAATATCTGAAAGGCGTGCCACCTGTTGGTTTAACTTACCCAAAATATCTACGTAATTCCTTGCAAGCTTGTTTTCTGGCATAACACCCAAGCCCACCTCATTGGAAACAACCACAACATTGAACGGAACTTCTTTAAAAGCTTCAACAAGTTCATCCACAAGCTCAAGTCTATTAAAGAAAAACAGATTGCCACACCAGACGGTTAAACAATCAATCACAGCAACATCGCATTTTACGTTCTTCAAAGCTTTCGGCAAATCAATGGGTTCTTCTATTGTTTCAAATTCATCACCCCTTTCACATTTATGCCTCTCAATTCTGAGCTTCATTTCTTCGTCAAATCCTTGAGCTGTTGCTATAAATACCCTCCTACCCTCAATTTTTCGGGCAATTTGTAAAGCATAGCTGCTCTTGCCCGATTTTACCCCACCTGTTATAAAGATCTTTCCGCTCATTTAACTATTTCCCAATCTATCGCTATTTCAGTTCCACAAAGGCGAAGCCGTAGTGTTCTTCCATCATCAATATGCCATCTCTTTTTTCAACTTTAAATATAGAGGAATTGATCGGTATGACCATAATTGCATTCTCTTTCATGGCGTTCACAAGCACCTCAGGTAATTCTCTCGCTGCCGCAGAAACCAAGATCCTGTCAAACGTTCCGCCGCCAGGTGGAAGTTTATCGGCATTGTAGATCTCAACATTGTCAAAGTTATATTTCTCAAGATTACCCTTGCAAAACTCAATTAGTTCTTTAACTATCTCAACACCAATGACCCTGCCTTTTTTTGCAATTGTTGCAAGCAAAGCCGTTGTCCAACAGCTACCGCAGCCAACATCCAATACCAAACTATCCTCTTCGGGCTGCAAAAGTTCAAGCATAAAAGCCACTGTATAAGGTTGTGATATGGTCTGACCTTCTCCAATGGGAAGCGGAAAATCACCGTATGCAGAATCTAAAAAGCCCTTCCTCACGAAATCTGCCCTATCTACCTTTAAAAATGCCTCAATAATTCGATCGGTTTTCAAAACACCCCTGTTTATGAGATGGTTAACCAGTTCTCTGTTTGATCTGAAGCCGCCAAACATTTCTACCTCTTCAAGAAATCCTCAAGTTTATGGTGTTTTACACCTTCCGGTTTCATCTTTACAATCGATTCCCATATTCTTTTCAACTCCTCGTTCCTCTTGTCAGAGTACTTCTCTTTGTACATGGACTTATCCGCTTCCGAGAATAGCTTGTCGGGGTCATCAAATTGGCCCTCTTGAATAGCATAGCCTATGGACACGCTGATATAAGGTTGATTTTCCTTTCTGTTCTCTTCATCCAAATTCTCTCTAATTCTCGAAATACACCTATTAACACCCTCTTCACCGGTATTTATCATAAGCAGAACAAACTCATCGCCACCTATCCTTGCAAGTAGATCCACAGCTCTGACGGACGATTTCAGTATCGTTGCAACCTTCTTAATCAGCCAGTCACCCCACGTATGACCAAGTACATCGTTGACCATCTTCAAACCGTTTATATCAAAAATCACTAAAGCAGTTGGATAACTGCGCTCATTGAACAATCTTTTTAGCTCTTCCCTAAAGAACCTTCTGTTGTAAAGACCCGTTAGATCATCGTGGAAACTCATGTATTCTATTTCCTTCTCTTTTAGGTACTTATACGTTATATCCTTAATGGACATAACCACAACGGGTTCGTTGTTAATGTTATCAACCGTTGCCGTGACCTCTATCCACTTTTTGCTGTTTTTGAACGTTTCAATTTCCAAAATACAACCTGAACAATTCATTTCTTTTTTCTTAACACCCTCAAAATACCTCTCAACTTCTGTTTCAGATTCTTCATTTAGAAACAGATCCTTTAATCTTTTAACCTCAAAGTTGTCAATCTCAAAGATCTTCAATAGCTTACTATTTGAGAAAATCACCCTGCCACTGAAGTTAACAATTGCAACACCTATATCAACAGCCTCAATCAACGATGCAAGTCTATCCCTCTCTATTGAATTTTTATAGTAGAGCATTACACTGTCTGTTATATCGTCTGCTATGTAAACCGCTTCGCTATCTGAAATCCTGAATACTTCGGATTGGAAATACCTTCTATAGCCACAATTTTCTACATTAGACACGATATCTACGGAATCTATGCTAATTTTACCTTCAAAAACCATTTCAAACTTTCTTATGATAGATGGAAAATTTGCGAAGAATTTATAAACACTAACACCTATCACCTCATCCTTTTTTACGATACCCATGCACTTTTGTACACAGCTGTTTATATCGGCTAAAACTATATCATCACCCACTTTTTCTACTATAACAACGCAGCTTTTCATAAAATTAGTTACAGAGGTGTATCTATTTATAATCTCCTCATAGTTTTCTGTCAGCTTCCTTACGTTTTCTGCCATCTCATTGACTTTCTGGGCAATGAATGATGTCTCAAAAAACCTCAATTTATCCGTATCTATGCCTTTAGCCTCTGGGAATTTTTCCAAAAAATCAATTATGCGTTTAATCTCTGGATTTATTTTGCCAAAGAACAGGAAAAATATAGTTATAGAGGTAACAAGCATAACAAAGACTGCAATTAAAACCTTTTCTCCTGTGGTCCACAAATCTTTCATTTTTTCTTGATAAAACTCACTTCCCACATCCTTCAAATAGAAACCAGTCCCTATAACCCAATTCCACGGTTTGTAGAGAATTACGTAGGATATTTTCCTACCATATTCATTCGTACCTGGAATTTTGTAGTAATAGGTAACGACAGAGTAGCCCTTTGAAAGAAGTTCATTAACCATTTTCTTTCTATAATAATTGCCCTTTTCATCGGGTTTATCTAATGGCAAACACCTACCAACTATCTCGGGCCTGTTGGGATTTACAAGAGACTTGAGTTTACAACTCGGTGGCTTGCTATTGTCCAACAGCGAAACAAAGATATAGCCATGCTTTTTGTATCCATATCTATAGTTGTTTAAATAATTCATAACTTTCATTTTAGTTTCATTTTCAACACGAGTTAAATCCACACAATACGCCAAATACCAATCGGTGGGTTGAAATACAGTTAGGTAAATCATCTTGTTATGGCCTTTATATTTCACGTATATCAGACCGCTTCTCAAAATGTGTCTCTTTATTAGAGTCATCACCAAATCTTTCTTGCTTTTATTAAAATACACATTACCCTTATCGTCGAAAATGAACAAACACTCGCCCTTCTTTTTATGATAGTACACACCCGCAAAATCCAACAAATCTCCTTTTATTTGCTCACCACTTTGGCCTCGCGCCAACTCCTTTAAATACAGCTCGTAGAATATGTTGTAGATGTGCTTAAGTTGATTTTTTAAATGCTCGGATAACCTCTCCTTATTCAAAGTCCTTTCGGCATTTATATACTCAACAACACCTTCAATCTTACCCCTTAATGCATCTACAATGTTCTTTTCATACAACCTTTGAACAAACTTTGCATCGTTTTTAGAATCCTGAATAGAAAAATAAACACCTATCGCACTTATAATTACAGATGTGACGATTATATAGATAAAGGTTATAATTAATCCGAACCTTAAGGCCTTAATTTTCCCCTTGTGCATCCACTTAATAATTGCATAAAAAGGCAAAAAAGTAAAGAAATTGGTCAATAAAAGAGCTTTATGAACTTTATGAAAAATTTTATAGGAAAATTACTTAAGAAGCAAAAAATTATTTTGAGATAATTGTTATCTCTCAAATTAGATAGTAATTTAAGTTTAGTTTAGCTTGACATAAATGAAAATAGACGTATATTAAAAATAAATTATAATTTCGAAAAAAGGAGGTGCGAAATGGTGTCGAAGTTCAGAGTAAGACAGTGTTTGGGTTTGGTTTTCTTAATCTTCACGGTTGTTTTCATTTATAGTTCAATGAGTGCAAGAGGCTCAACAGTATTAAAACTCGGATTTGTGACAGCTGCTAACAAAGACGATCCGTACTATATAGCTTCAAAGAAATTCGCAACTCTAATTGAAAAGTACACGCATGGGCGCTATAAGGTAAATATTTACCCAAGTGGTGAATTGGGTAACGAAAGGGATATGATAAAAAATCTAATGGTCGGAACTATGGATTTAGGCGTAATAACAAATGCTCCTGTTGGATCATTTGTGCACGCATTTATGATATTGGATATGCCCTTCATATTTCCGAATTACAAAGTAGCTCATAAGGTTTTAGATGGAAAAGCAGGCAAAATGCTTTTAAGTAAATTAAGTAAAATAAACATAAAAGGGCTTGCTTTTGCAGAAGGTGGTTTCAGAGAGATGATCAACAACGTAAGACCAATATATAAGCCTTCTGATCTTAAAGGCATCAAGTTTAGAGTTATGAGAACTCCTGTTTACATTGCTCTATTTAGGGCTTTAGGAGCAAACGCAGTTCCTCTTCCTTGGGGATCAGCGTTTACGGCTGTCCAACAACATGTGGTTGATGGATTAGAGATTCCAGTACCTGTTATTTGGGCAAACAAATTCTACGAAGTCACAAAGTACCTATCATTAACTAATCATACCTATTCACCATTAATAATAATGGTATCTGGATCTTTGTGGAACAAATTATCTGAAAAAGACAAAGCAATTTTCCAAAAAGCTGCAATTGAGGCGGCTCGCTATGAAAGGAAAAAAATAGAAGGAATAATAAGCGAATTAATTAAAAAGCTTCAAGAAAAAGGCATGAAAGTAAATAAAGTTCCTGATATGAAACCATTCATGGAAGCAGTAAAGCCTGTTTACAAAGAATTTGAACCCAAAATAGGTAAAGAAGTTATGGAAACGGTACTCAAATACAGGGATGAAGCAATGAAATAACAATATGAATTTAATACATTTAATAAGAACGGCTTTAAACTCAATCCTCAAATTCCTACTGGCTATTCAAGGATTTACACTTCTATCCCTTTTGGGGATAGAAGTGTTTTTTAGATATGTACTGAACAGTGCTTTGTCGTGGCCAGGTGAAGTAGCTGGTTTCGTGTTTGTTTGGTTTACCTTATTAGGAACAGCGTACTTAGTTGGTGAAAATTCTCATATAGCATTCTCTTTGGTAAGTTCTCGTGTTTCTAATATTTTAAAAAATCTCATTTACCTTTTTTCTCAAGTATGCATAATATTTTACGCATATTTTATGATTGCTCCGGGATTTAAATATACAAAATTGTTCAGTTTTGCTGTTTCTCCGGCGGCTGGTATAAATATGGCTTGGCTTTATAGTGCGGTACCAATTTCGGGTTTTATTATATTATCGTACTCTGTGTTAAACATCATTGACTTGTTCATGAAAAAACAAGGCATGATGAGACAATGAGTGCAAGTTTAGTAGCACTTATAATGTTCGCTTTCTTTATAATTTTGATTATATTAGAAGTACCGATAGGCTTCTCGTTAGGCATTTCTGGTATAATTGGGTTAATCCTACTTAAAGAATCTCTTTTAATGTTTCCCCAAAACCTTGTCTCAGGTATCAATAATTTCGCGTTAATGGCTATTCCATTTTTTGTCCTCTTGGGAAATTTGTTAGAAAAAACCCAAATGGCAAAAACATTGGTGAATTTAGCTGACGAAATAATTGGATTCGTTCCTGGTGGGCTTGCTGCTGTTACAGTTCTTGCTTCAATGCTTTTCGCTACAGGTTCAGGCTCAGGTCCAGCAACTGTAGCCGCAATAGGATCCATCACAATACCAGCAATGGAGGAAAAAGGGTACTCAAGAAAATTTTCTATGGGTATTGCAGCAGCAGCTGGAGCCTTAGGCCCAATAATTCCGCCAAGTATCCCACTAATCATTTATGGAGTAGTTGCAGGAGAATCGATAGCCAAATTATTTTTAGCAGGGTTAGGCGCAGGATTATTATTTACTTTTCTTTTAATCATTTTTTCTATAATAAAAGCCAAAAAAGAAAAAGTGCCTCTATCAGGTAAAAGACCAAACATAAAAAAAATACTAAAAGCAATGTGGGATGCAAAAGAAGCTTTGGGTGCACCTGTTGTAGTTTTAGGGGGTATTTATAGTGGAATTTTTACCCCCACGGAATCAGGAGCTATTGGATGTTTATATGTAATTTTCATGGGCTTTTTTGTCACAAAAACATTAAAATTAAAAGATTTCTACAATACTTTATTCGAAGCATCCAAGACTTCAGCCATGATAATGTTCGTATTGGCTGCCGCTGCTCTTTTTGCCTGGATAATGGCAGCAGGACGGATTCCACAGATAGCAGCAAAATTCATTTTAAGCATTTCTCACAGTAAATTCGTGTTTTTGCTTTTGGTGAATATATTGTTTTTATTTATAGGTTCTGTCTTAGACACACCAGCAGCCATAGTTATTTTGGTTCCAATTCTCTTACCCATAGCAACAAAGCTTGGAATCAATCCTATACATTTTGGCGCAGTTGTTGTGGTAAACTTTGTCATTGGATATATAACTGCACCATTTGGATATAACCTATTTGTTGTTAAAAGTATAACAAAACGAAGCATGGAAGAAGTAACATCCGCTGTTTTTCCGTTCCTTTTGGTAACTTTAATAGGTCTTTTATTAATTACATATATACCGGAAATAACCCTATTTTTCCCTAATATGTTTAATACGAGGTAAAGGTATGGAAGGAATTGTGAACGAGCTCATAAAGGGATCTTATGACCTCCACGTTCATTCTTTTCCGGATATAGTGCCGAGGAAATTGAATGACATAGAGTTAGCATTGGAAGCCAAAGAAGCAGGCATGCAGGGAATATTGATAAAAAATCACCACGTAGATACAACATCGAGGACATATTTGGTTAAACAGATAATAAAGGGAATAGAAATCTTTGGTGGCATAACTTTGAACAAAAGTGTTGGTGGTCTTAACCCAGATGCTGTTGATATATCTTTAAAATTAGGTGCAAAAGAAATATGGATGCCCACAATAGATTCCTTAAATCATAAAAGCAAAACCAAAAAAAAGAGCGGCATTTACATACTCGATGAAAAAGATAAGCTAAAAAAAGAAGTGTATGAAATCTTAGAAAATATATCTAAACATCAAGTAATTTTAGGCACAGGGCATCTATCTTTAAAGGAAATCTTTGCTCTTATAAAGAACGCAAAAGAAATGAAAATAGAAAAAATCATTATAACACATCCAGAATTTTGGATAACCTTTGTTCCGATAGAAATACAGTTAGAGCTAAGTAAATACGGTGTTTTCTTTGAAAGATGCTATTATTCTTCCACATTAAGCGGAGACAAAAGAGTTGATTTTAAATGGGTAATAGAGTGTATAAGAAAAGTAGGTCCTGATAGTACCATAATATCAACCGATTTAGGTCAGAAAGGCAACCCTTCACCCGTAGAAGGAATGAAAATTATTATATCGGAACTATTAAAAAACAACTTCAGTGAAAGTGAAATAAGAAAAATGATCTCAGATAATCCAAAATCATTGGTGATGTAAAATGAAGAAAATTGCTACAACCTTTGGAGCATCTAAGGTAAAAGATAAAAAACTATACGAAGAGGGCGTTGAATTGGGGAAATTTTTGGCAAAACTTGGTTACACGGTCAAATGTGGTGGTTATCAGGGCTTAATGGAGGCCGTGAGCAAAGGTGTAAAAGAGGCGGGCGGTATAGTCATAGGCATAAGGCTTAAACACTTTGAAAGCTTGCGCCAAGAAAACCCTTACCTCGATGTAAAAATCGTGGCAAAAGACCTGTTTGAAAGGATAAAGCTCTTAACATTAGACAGCGAGCTGTTTGTTGTCCAATCCGGCAGTATTGGAACTTTAAACGAGCTTTTCTGTGTCTGGGCTTTAAAATACTCATTGGGCGAAACGTTCCGTGTATGCTTAATCGGAAAAAACTACAAATACCTATACAACTGCCCGTTTATTCCACAAGAAACGTTGAAATATTTAGAAATCTACGAAACATTAGAGGAATTTAAGAAAACCTTTAGTGCTTAAGAGGTCACATTTACAACTACAGGCTCTAACAATAGCTGCAAATCATCTGTCTTTATCTCAACCAAAAATCCTCTCTTTCCACCGTTTATCACAATTCTGTCAAAGTTAAAAATGTCCTTTTGGGCATAAACCTTCATTTTTCTCCTTGTGCCAAACGGCGATGTGCCACCAACCAGATAACCAGAAAACCTTTGTGCCTTATTTGGATCACACAGCTTAACACTTTTAACGCCCATAATCCTTGCCAAATTCTTCGTTGAAACCTCAAAATCCCCGTTCATCAGAACTATAAAGGGATTGCCCTTATCATCCTCAAAAATTAGCGTCTTCACAATCCTATGCTCATCAATTCCAAGTTGTTTTGAGCTCTCCTTCGTCCCTCCATGATCCACGTATTTGTAAAATAACGGCTTGAATTCAACGTTATGATCCTTCAAAAATATTATAGCAGGTGTATTTGGTATCCTTTCAGTCTTCCCCATTTTGCTCCATCTTCTTTGCCAATTTAGCCCAAGTATCTTTCAGTGTAACGATCCTATTGAAAACGAGATGATCCTCTGTTGTGTCTTTATCAACACAGAAGTAGCCTTTCCTTAAAAACTGAAACTTATCGCCAATTTTTGCTTC
>WFQR01000182.1 GCA_015486955.1 Hippea sp.
GCAACGTTGCCAAACACGTCGATAAATGTGTGTCCTATGATCTTTCTTTTCTCTTCAGGATCTGTAACGCCCTTGAGCTTTTCAAGGAAGAGCCTGCTTGCATCCACGTACCTTAGGTTCACACCCAATTTCTTGAGGGCATCTACAACGTACTCTGGCTCATTCTTTCTCAAAAGGCCGTTGTTCACAAAAACGCCTATAAACCTATCCCCAATTGCCCTTTTCATCAAAACGGCTACAACGCTTGAATCAACACCACCAGATATTGCGCCGATCACAAGTTTATCACCAACTTCGCTTTTGATCTGTTCTATGAGTTTCTCGGCTAAATTTCCCATATTCCACTGGGCTTTAGCTTTACATATGTTGAAAACGAAATTCGATAGTATCTCCTTACCCTTTTCTGTATGATGCACCTCTGGATGGAACTGAACGGCCCATATCTTTTTGTCTTTATTTTCTATAGCTGCAAAGGGTGAATTTTCCGTTTTGGCAATTGGATCAAAGCCCTCTGGCAGTTTTTTGAGTCTATCTCCATGACTCATCCAAACAACACTGCCGTCAATTTTTTTGTCTATCAGTTCATTGTCCTTTGTAACATTGATCTTTGCAAATCCATACTCCCTTTTTTCCGCCTCCGTAACCTCACCGCCAAAGAAATGGGCTATAACCTGCATGCCATAACAGATGCCCAGAATGGGCAGATTTAACTCGAATATTGTTTTCTTCGGTAGTGGCGGGTTTTTATCGTAGATGCTTGATGGAGAACCGGAAAGTATTATGCCTTTTGTATCATTTGTATCAGGTTCTCTGTTGAAGGGTATTATCTCAGCATAAACGCCAAGCTCCCTGACCTTGCGTGCAATAAGCTGTGTATACTGTGAGCCAAAATCCAGTATAACGATCTTATCCACCGCTTCCCCCAATCAGACAGTCTGCTATTGCTATATCCGGACTACCAACGCTCCCAGAAAAGTATACGTTGTTTGAGACCGATATAACCCTTTTCATCATCTCGAAGAAGTTGTCTGCAAATGTTGCGGCTTTGAAGTACGATACAAGTTCTCCGTTGTGGATTAGAAAACCGTTTATACCAAACGAAAATTCACCGCTTATGGTGTTTGCCATGTGAAGGCCCATGATGTCTGTTATGTACACACCATCTATCATGTTTAACAACTTATCCCTGTCGATCTCATCATTAGCCTCTATGTGTAAATTAAAGGGCCCTACCTTTGGGAGCGTGTCAAAGCCCGATCTCTTTGCATGTGCGGTGTTTTTCATGTTCAATCTGTTTGAGGTGTATGTATTGTGCATAAAGGTTTTTAAAATACCGTTTTCTACAATAACGACATCGTCTCTTTCATTTCCCTCTTCGTCAACATCGATGTTGTTTGGTCTATCCTTTAATTGTTTTGAATCGATGATTGTGATCTTATCCGAAAAGATCTTTTCGTTTAGCTTGTTCTCAAGGGGTGTTGTGTGGTTTATAACAGAGTAACCGTTGAAGATACCCAAGAAATGGGCCAGAATATCCCTAAATGTGTTGTTCGATATGATTACACTGTACTTTTTTGTTTGAATGGGCTTTGGATATAGCTTGTTAACGGCCAGATTTGCGGCTTTCTTTGCCAAAAATTCCAAATCTATTTTATCTAATTCGTCAGCATCTAAGTGGTAATAACCCAAATCAGACGTTTTGTCTTCTGCTAATATCTCTATGGATGCACCAGCAAAACCTTTTTCATACTCAACAGACAAACCGTGACTGTTTGCTATTTCCACATGTTTGAATGTTATGCCTATGCCAGCCGATTTGACATCTTTAATTCTTTTATCAAATTGCTTTGCCGTTGAGCTTAAGAATTCAAGTCGATCTTTTGCCTCATTTTCGTCTATTTCTTTAGGCTGTATGTTTTTTTTGTATGTTGTAGCTTTTCTTGGAATTGTGGGTGATTCCAGTGTCTTTGAGTATTCTATTGCCGCTTTTGCCTCTTTGATAATCTCATCCAATCTGTCTGAATTGTATGGCATGGCTATAAAAGCCATCTTGTTGTCTTTTATAGCTCTTATGCCAATCCCTGCACTCTCTTCCAATCCTTTAGAAAAATCCTTTGAATTCTTCAGTTCAAATTCTAAGGATCTTGATTTCTCTAAAAAGACCTCTACTTCGTCAAAGATACCGTTTAACTTACTTAAAATGAATGAGGCTTCCACTATCACCCTCCCATGGTTTTGGCAAGAATAATTCAGAGTACAGATTCAGCGCAAATCTATCCGTCATGCCAGATATGTAATCGGCAACTACCGTTTTTTTATCCCTTGAGAATTGCTTTTTTATGAGGTGCGTGTTTTCCATGAAAAAATCAAATAGATCTTCTAAAACCTTCTCAGCCTTCCTTACCTCTTTGAGAACCCTTTCGCTTAAATAAACACGTTCAAAGAGGAAGTCCCTTAATTCATTCAAGGCTTCAAGAACCTCGCTTTCCATCGAGATGATCCTATAGTTTATGCTTTGGGTTTCTTTTACGACGCTTTTGACCATTGTGGCTATGCGCTTTGCATGTGTTGAGCCCAGAACTTCAGATATCCTTTTTGGTATATCGGAATTTTCTATAATGCCAGCACGTATCGCATCGTCTATATCGTGATTGACATAGGCAATGATATCGGCAATTCTTACAATCTGTCCTTCCAACGTTTGTGCCAATGTTTCTTTGTTTTGCGGAATAATACTGCCCCTGCCCTTTGAATGCTTTACAATGCCATCTCTAACCTGATCTGTCAAATTTAGCCCTTGACCATCCTTTTCTATAACATCGACGACGCGTAAGCTCTGTATCCAGTGTTTGAATTTTCCGTTTGTTTTCCTATTTAAGACCTTTTCCCCTGCATGACCAAAGGGCGTATGTCCCAAATCATGACCCAACGCAATGGCCTCTGTCAGGGTTTCGTTTAAAAGTAGGGCCTTCGCTATGGTTCTTGCAATCTGGGAAACCTCTAACGTGTGGGTAATTCGCGTTCTATAGTGATCACCGCCGGGTGATATGAACACCTGGGTTTTGTGTTTCAACCTTCTAAAGGCTTTGCTGTGTATGATTCTATCCCTATCGCGCATAAAATCCGTTCTTATGTCGTCCTTTTCAGGTCCCTTTGGCCTTGTGGCATTTTTTGATAAAAAAGCATACTCCGATAGCGTATCTTCTTCGATTTTTTCCAGTATTTCTCGTATCAACATAAATCTAATTCTTTTAGGAATCTATACCATACGTACTTCTCTAACTCCTCAATGTCCAAGAAGCAGGCCTCTTTTTTGATAAAAATGGGGATATTGGTCAAAAGTCCTAAGATTATTGCATCGTCTATAGAGATTGAAAATGGCTTTGCACTGTTGCCATCCGTTATATTTACCTGCGCAATGTTTTTGTAGCCATCCAGTATAACTATCGAATGTAAAGATAGCCCCAGTGCGTTGATTAACTTTATGAAAAGCTCGTATATACTGTTTGTTGGGACATAGACGCCGTGCATCAGAAGTGATATGAGTTTTGCCTTCTCATAATCCGTTGAAAACCTGTAAGTAAAACCATCTTCGTCTCTGCAGTAGATATATCCCCTTGTTTCGCCTACTTCTATGTCGCTGACCTCTACCCTCACCATTTCCTCGCTAAATAGGTTTTCCCAAAAGGGAGTGTTTAAGGGCTTTTGTAATTTCAACCCTTACAACATCACCCACTTTAATATTATCCATAAAATCCAAATTGACAACTATGTTTTGTCTATTTCTGCCAAAAAACTGGTTTCCCTTTTTCGATATACCCTCTATCAGCACTTCAGTGACCTTGCCTTCGTAGTTTTTTAGCTTCTCTTGAGTTATTTTTGCCTGTAAATCCTGCAATATGTTCAATCTTCTCAGCTTTTCTTCCTCTGGCACTTGGCCATCCATATCTTTGGCTTTTGTGAAGGGTCTTTTTGAGTATTTAAAGGAGAATGACGTATCGTATCTGACCTCTTCCAAGATTTTCAGTGTTTCTTCAAAATCCTTTTCTGTTTCTTGGGGAAAGCCCACAATGATATCTGTGGTTATTGATCCGTCTTTTACAATCTCTTTGTACAGGTAGACCTTTTCCAAGTACTCTTCTTTTGTGTATTTTCTTTTCATCAGTTTCAGTATCTTGTTCGATCCAGATTGTATGGGCAGGTGTATATGTTCGCACACCTTTTCAAGGTCTCTCATGGCGTAGATCAGTTCCTTTGAAAAATCCTTTGGATGGGATGTCGTAAACCGAATACGCTCAAGACCATCTATCTTGTTCACCTCATAGAGCAGATCAACAAAACCGTAGTCAAAGTTCTTGCCGTATGAATTTACATTCTGGCCGAGCAGCATAACCTCCTTTGTTCCCTTGTCCACAAGTCGCTTTATCTCATCGATTATGGCCTCCTTCTTACGCGAAACCTCTCTGCCTCTTGTGAAAGGGACAATGCAGTACGTACAGAAGTTGTCGCAGCCGTACATGATGTCCACGTAGGCAGAAACACTCGTTAGATGGGGAAAGATATGATCTGGGTCTTCCATATTTGGTTTTATGAATACCTTGTCATGAGGCCACTCTCTTGCGATACTGTAGAACATGTCTATTGTGTTTGTCCCCACAACAATATCTGCTATGTTTTTGAGTCTTTCGTAGTTTATCTGGGCAACACAACCCATTGCCACGATCTTTGCCCTTTTGTTTTTAAATCTCAATCTGCCAATCTCGCTATACAGTTTATTTTCCGCCTTTTCCCTTACGGCACACGAATTGACTATGATTAGATCTGCCTCTTCGGGATTATCTACCCTTTGGTGGTTGTTTTTAAAAAGTATTCCCTCAACCTTTTCTGAGTCTCTCTCGTTCATCTGACAACCGAACGTTTTTATGTAGTACTTCATTTTAGGTACTTCCTTATATTCCTGTCGTGTTCTTTTAGTGTTTTACTAAAGACCATTTCTCCGTTCCTTTTTGAGATAAAGTACAAAAAATCGCTCTTTTCAGGTTTGTATGCCGCCTCGATGGCCTCTTTTTCCGGATTACATATGGGTTGTGGTGGTAGACCTTTGTGTTGGTAAGTGTCGAAACTCTTGTTATCCAATAGTCGGGTTGAATCCATCTGTAGATACATGCCTTTTTTGAGCCTGTTGTATATTACCGATGCCACAAGTTTCATGTCCTTTTCATCTGTTGCCTCCTTTTGTATGATAGAGGCGATTATAAGCTTTTTGTAATCGTCGTCTGTAAAGTTATCATTCTTCTTGATGCCTCTAAAAACCTCTTTAAATCTTTTACACATGAGTTTTGCTATAGTCTTTGGATTTTCTCCCTTTGCAATAAAGTACGTGTCGGGGTAAAGGAAACCTTCAAGGCTTTTTGCTTTATATCCTACGCATCTTTCAACAAAATCTGGATCGTACGCTATTTTCTTAAAACCCTCACTATCTAAGTCCTTTGTTTTTAGCGTTTTTATGATCCTTTTTAGATTGTACTCAGGCAGAATTGTTACCTTTACGGTGTGTATCTTGGGATTTACAAGCTCGTCTAAAACTTGTTTTGGCGTATAGTCTGTGTAGAAGAAATGGTAACCCGCTTTAATGTACTTTGCTTCACCCGATAGTCTTACGTAATAGTAAAACCAATCGCCACGCCTTATGATGCCCTTGTCTTTTAGTGTTTCTATAAGTCTTTGCACGGGCTCGTTTTTCTTTATCTCCACATAGAGCCCTTTGTGAATATGGGATGCAGGTGTATTTAGGAATGCGTTGAATTTAAAAATTGTATACACCAAGAATGCAAAGACAAAGAGAAACAGTATGATATTGGCTATAAACAGCTTCTTCAGAAAATTCATAGCGAGTCTAAGTACCCTTGCAGTATAAATGTTGCGGCGATTTTATCTATTACCTGCTTTTTTCTCTTCCTGCCTTTCACGTTCGCCTTATTTAGTATTCTCTCTGAAAACCGCGTGGAGAGCCTTTCGTCCCATTCCACTATATCCACATCTATTGTGTCCTTTAGCTTTGACACAAACTCCTCTGTTTCCTGCGCCCTTTTGCCCTTGTTACCGCTGAGTGTTATGGGCAGACCAACAACAACCCTTTCCACGCCGTTGTTTTCCACAATCTCTTTTATTCTATCAAAGACGTTTTCGTCGCAGTTTATGACCTCAAGGGGCATGGCTATCGTGTTTGTCTCATCGCTTATGGCAAGCCCGATTTTTTTTGTTCCGTAATCGATACCCAAAATCTTCATACACAGTCCCCTTGCAAAGCCCCTGAAATTAAATATAATAATTTATCATGTTAAAAGCAATAATTACACTTGTTTTTGTACTTTTTACGCTGAACAGCGAAGCCTCTTCCATTGTGCATCTCAAACGCTTCGGCATATTAAGTCTTTCCCCATCTATTGACAACCTCATTTTCACATTCGATAGAATTGATAGGTACAGGTTTATCATGCTAAATGACCACTATTGGTATGTCGCCGTTCCTGAAAAGATTATAAGAATCACAACACCCATGATACCAAAGGGAAACGTTGAAAGGATACTTGTTCGCATAATCAAAGGAGAAACGCGGATTTTCTTTAAAATGGAGCCTGGTTTTAAGTACAAATTCCGCATCGTTCTATCTAAAAACCACCACTTTTTGATTATTAGAGTGGAAAAGCATGAGAAAGAGAACTTAGTCAAATCAACCTTTGAGCGTAAGGTTACAAAGCTCAAATCAAAGCCTGTGATAGTAATCGACCCCGGTCACGGCGGCAAGGATCCAGGTGCAATGGGACTTTTTGGACTAAAGGAGAAAAACATAACCCTCTCCATAGGCAAGTACGTTGCCTATTTCTTAAAAAAGGATGGCTACAAGGTCTACATGACACGAACAAGGGATACATACCCCACGCTTGCTGATAGGGTAAGGCTCGCAAACAGGGTTAAAGCGAATGTCTTTGTTTCAATCCATGTAAACTACGCACCGAGGGATAGACTAAGGGTAAAAGGGTTAGAGGTATATTTCTTAAACACCACATCGGACAAGAGGGCACTTGAGTTGGCTGCAAGGGAAAATGGCATGAGTTTGTCCCAAATTGGTGATTTAAACAAGATTATCCTGTCGTTAATCCAAACGACAAAGATCAAATATTCCAAGGTTTTGGCATCGGATATTTACCGCTATATGCTTATCTATGGCAAACAGGTGTATAGATCCTATGTGGGGAAAGGCGTTAGACAAGCCCCGTTTTACGTCCTTGTTGGAACACGATGCCCATCGGTTTTAGTGGAGACGGGGTTTATCAATAATCCGTCTGATGCAATATTTTTGAGAAACGACCGATTTAGAAGGGCTTTGGCAAGGGGTATTGCAAAGGGTATTGAGGTGTTTTTAAAGGACAATAGGATCAGTTTTGCTGAGCCCTTGGGTAGGAGCCTAAAATCTTGAGAAAAACGGTGAGTTTTTCAACCTCTCTCAATGCACTTTTAAGCTTTTCATCTTCAATATGACCCTCAACATCAACATAGAATATGTAAGACCAACTCTTCTGCCTTGAAGGTCTTGATTCTATGCGTGTCAAATTAATTCTGTTTTTGTAAAATGGCGCGAGTATTTCGTATAGAGCACCAACCCTATCCTTAATTGAAAACATGAAAGAGGTTTTATCATCCCCCGTGGGTTTTGGTATGTACTTACCGATAACAAGGAAACGCGTTGTGTTATTGGTTTTGTCTTCTATTCCACTTGCAAGGACGTTTAGTCCGTAAATTTCGCTTGCTGCAAGGGATGCTATAGCAGCCGCTTCTTTATCCTTTTCAGCGATTTTAGCTGCCTTTGCCGTTGACACAGTTTCATAAAGCGGAACGTTGGGTAGGTGTTTTTTTAGCCATCCCTTGCATTGACCTAAAGCGTTGGGGTGTGAGTAGATGGCTTTTATTAACTCCAACGATTGGGCTTTACTCAACAGGTTGTGCTTTATATCTATGTAGATTTCAGAGACGATCTTTACCGATGAGTTTACAAACATATCCAATGTGTAGTGAACCACACCCTCGATGGAGTTTTCTATTGGCACAACACCAAAATCTGCCCTATCCTGTTCAACGTCCATAAATACGTCTTCTATGGACTCTTCGGGTATATAATGGAGCGATAATCCGAACCTCTCTATTGCCGCTTGATGGGTGAATGTGGCTTCAGGGCCGAGATAGCTAATCGTTAGAGGTTCTTCAAGCTTAATTGAAGCACTCATTATTTCTCTGAATATGTTCTTCAGGCTCTTTAAGGGAAAATTACCGCGGGCGTTTTCCTCTATCATCTTGTAGATCTTCTTTTCCCTGTCGGGTGAGTAAAAGGGTAGGCGATACCTACGTTTCAGGTCGCCTACCTCTTTCACAAGATCAGCCCTCTTTTCCAAAAGCTCAATGATTTTTTTATCTATATCGCTTATCTGTTTTCTAATCTCGTCTATTTTTACAGAAACTGCGTTGTCATTTTTCTCCATTTTTCCCATCTTCTCTTTAAGAGTTTCTTCTTAGGCAGTGGCAGAAGCTCCTTAAAACTCCTAACAATAAAATCCTTGACATTTTTCGATATGGCTTCATAGTCCCTGTGTGCCCCACCCAGCGGTTCTTTTATGATCTCGTCTATTACACCCAACTCAAACAGATCCTTTGCCGTTACCCTCATGGCTTTTGCTGCATCTATGGAGTGCTCCGTGTCCCTCCATAGTATGGATGAACACCCTTCAGGCGATATAACACCATAGATGGCAAACTCAAGCATACCGATTTTATCACCACTTGCTATGGCCAGAGCCCCACCCGATCCGCCTTCACCTGTTACAACAACGACTATTGGCACTTCGAGTTCGAACATGAGCTTTAGGTTGCTCGCAATGGCCTCTGACTGCCCCCTTTCCTCTGCCCCTATGCCGGGATAAGCGCCGGGTGTATCTACGAATGTAACAACGGGCATATTGAACTTCTCTGCAAGCTTCATCACGCGCTGTGATTTTCTATAGCCTTCTGGATTTGCCATGCCAAAGTTCCTGTAGAGGTTGTCTTTGGTGTTCTTTCCCTTTTGATGTCCTATTATTGCCACCCTTTGGCCGTCGATGTATCCAAATCCCGTTACAATGGCCTTATCATCGGCAAAGCGGCGATCACCGTGAACCTCTGTAAAATCGTCGACGATGTATTTTACAAAATCAAGTGTGTATGGTCTGTTTGGATGGCGGGCAATTTTTATGATCTTATCGATGGATAGATTTTCAAACTCCCTTTTTAATATCTCATTCTTTTTGTTTTCTAACTGCTCGATCTCCTTTAGTACATCTATTCCTCTTTCTTGCGCCATCCTTTTTAGGTTTGCTATCTGTTCTTCTATCTCTTGCAAGGGTTTTTCGAAGTCCAAAACAAACATATTAAGCCTCCTTTAGGCTTACTCTTCGCCCAATTCAAACGCATCGTGCAGAGCCCTTACGGCCAATTCCGTGTATTTCTCATCTATTAGACAGGAGATTTTAATCTCAGACGTGGATATTGCCCTTATGTTTATATTTTCCTTTGACAGTGTTTCAAACATCTTTGCTGCAACACCTGGATGAGACCGCATACCAACACCAACAACGGATACTTTTGCCACGTCTTTGTTTATACTTACGTTGCCGGCACCCAGTTCCTTGGATAATTGCTGAAGTATCTCGAAGGCCTTGTCTGCATCGTCTCTTGATACAGTGAACGATATATCCGTCTTCTCTCCGTCATCGCTTACGTTTTGAACGATCATATCAACGTTTATGTTGTGTTTTGCTATTTCGTTGAAGATCTTTGCTGCTACTCCTGGTTCGTCCTTGACGTCGTTTATTTTGAGCCTTGCCTGATTCTTATCGTGTGCTATTCCAGAAACCACAACCTTTTCCATCTCCTCATCCTCCTTTGTTACTAATGTTCCAGGATTAAATGTAAAACTTGAAAGGACCATTATGGGCACGTTGTACTTCATGCCAAATTCGACGGATCTAATTTGCAAAACCTTGGCGCCCAAGCTTGCAAGCTCCATCATTTCAGAGTAACTGATTTTGTCCAACTTTCTTGCATTCTTCACAATTCTTGGATCTGCCGTATAGATGCCGTCAACGTCTGTGTATATCTCGCACACATCGGCTTTTAGTGCTGCGGCTATAGCTACGGCTGTTGTGTCAGAACCACCCCTTCCGAGTGTTGTCACATCACCCGTTGTTTCGCTTATGCCTTGAAAACCTGCAACAATGACGATTTCCCCTTTGTCCAAATGTTCGAATATCCTCTTTGTGTCTATGGATTTAATGCGTGCTTTGGTGTGCACCTCGTCCGTGACTATACCACACTGCCTACCCGTTAATGCTACGGCCTTTGCGCCGATTTCGTTGAGCCTTATGGCTACAAGTGCACTCGATATACGCTCACCGCTTGATAAAAGCAGATCCATCTCCCTTTCAGACGGGCGCTTTGAGAGTTCCTTTGCCATCTTTATCAATTTATCTGTTTCGCCGGCCATTGCAGATACAATGGCGACTACTTTATTACCTTTATCTTGTGTTTCCTTGATGTGCTGGGCTACGATTTTAATACGTTCTAAAGATCCTACACTTGTGCCACCGTACTTTTGAACGATAAGAGCCATTTTTTAAACCCTCCTTAAATTAGGATTTCCCTTTTACCCCTATGATCGGGTTTTGAGAGTATACCTTTTTTCTCCATTTGTTCAACAATTCTTGCGGCTTTATTATATCCAATTTTTAATCTCCTCTGCAAATAGGAAATGGAAGGGTTGCCCCCCTCTTTTATTATCTGCACTGCCTCGTCAAATAAAGGATCCAACTCTTCATCCTCTTCGTTTGTTCCGGCTATCTCCTTTGTGGCTTCAATGAGCTCTTCGTTGTACTCTGGCGTTCCTTGTGATTTTACAAAATCTGTGATCCTCTTTATCTCTTCATCGCTGATGAAAGCGCCATGTATTCTGATTAAGGATGATGAGCCTGGTTGCATGAACAGCATGTCGCCTTTGCCGAGCAGGGCTTCAGCACCTGGAGTATCCAAGATTGTTCGAGAGTCCACCTTTGATGTGACCTTAAACGATATTCGAGCGGGGAAATTTGCCTTGATAAGACCCGTTACTACATCCACACTTGGTCTTTGTGTGGCAACAATCAGGTGTATACCCGATGCCCTTGCCTTTTGGGCAAGCCTTTCCACGTACATCTCCACCTTTTTGCCGGATACCATCATCAGATCGGCTAATTCGTCAATCACCACAACGATGTAGGGCATGGGTGGGTAGTCAATAATACCCCTCTTTGCTTTTGCGTTGAAGCCCTCTATATTTCTTACTCCAGCCTCATTCATAATTTTGTAGCGTGTTTCCATCTCGTTTATAAGTGCACTCAAGGCTGCTGCTGCTTCCTTTGGATCTGTTACAACGGGCATCATCATGTGCGGTATGCCATCGTATATGGAAAGCTCAAGGATTTTTGGATCTATGAGGACAAACTTCACCTCTTGGGGTGTTGCCTTGTACAGTATGCTCACAATCATTGTATTCAACGATACGCTTTTGCCCGAGCCTGTAGCTCCCGCTATCAATAGATGCGGCATTTTTGTTAGGTCAGCTACAAACACATTGCCCACTATATCTTTGCCCAACCCCAACGTTAGTTTCGATGTTGCCCTTAAAAATTCCTTGGATGAGATGATCTCCTTCATGTAGACTGTCTGTCTAACCTTGTTGGAAACCTCAATACCTATGGCAGCCTTTCCTGGTATGGGTGCAATTATCCTCACGCTCATAGCTTCCATGGCGAGTGCGAGGTCGTTATATAGGTTTGCGATTTTGCTGATCTTTACGCCTGACTTTGGTCTAAACTCGTACATTGTTACCACAGGTCCGGGCTTTACACCGACAATTTTACCTTCAACACCAAAGTGCCTTAACTTCTCCTCTAATTTTTTTGCGCTTTCTGTGATTTCTTCTCTATCCAACTCTGGATCGCCTATTGTTAGGGGTTCATCCAACAGATCGATTGGCGGGAATTTATAGCCGTTTTCTTCCTTTTGTTCTATTTGAGTGTTGTTGTCTTGTTTTTTATCGATATACTCTGTGTCAATGACTATTTCGTCTTTATCTGCTTCTTTGGATTTTTTTTGATCTTCTTGTGTTTCTGTTTTCTCTTTTGGTTTTTCTACGTTTTCTTGTTTATCTTTTTTTTTTGGCTGTGGGGCTTGTGTTTCTTCCTTTGCCTCTTTTTTTGGGATTATTCTTTGTGCTATAAATTGGAAGAATTCCTTTTCGCTAAAGTAAAGCAATATTCCGGAGATGGGCAAGAGTATCAAAAATGTACCTATTTTTCCCAAAATAAACTCGACAGATGAGCCGAGCATATATCCTATACTGCCGCAGATAAAGTAGCCATGATATAACAGATGATTTCTGCTTGCACCGAAGATTGCATACAGTACTATATCGAAAACGAATATAAACAAAAGTGAAAATATTAGACTGCGTATGAACTTTGGCGAACCTTTGTTTAGAGAAAACAGGCTTAAAAGCAGGAATATCGGAACGGAGTAGCCCAATACACCAAACCTGTTCAAAAGAAAAAAGGATACATAAACACCTAACATGCCGATGAAATTTGATATGTGTTTGTGAGGATAGAATACATCATTGAAGTTATAGGATATTAAAGACAAAAGAATAATTGTAGCTATAAATATCAAAAACAGTCCAAAAGACCCAACCTTTCTCATCATATCTCCATGATTATAGGTAAAACCATGGGACTTCTCATGAGCTTTTTAAACAAGAACTTGTTCATCGCCTTTCTTATTTTCTTTTTTATCTCGTAAGAATCTGTTCTTAAGTCTATGTTTGATTGATTTATGAGGTTTTTAACCATCATTGTTGCCTCGTGCAATAATTTTTGGTGCTTTTCTTCGTACAATAGCCCCTTTGTGATGATCTCAGGGTTACTTAACAATTCACCCGTTGTGCTACTAATTGTAACAACAATAACGACAAAGCCGTCTGTAGATAGCTTAATTCTGTCTCTTATCACTATATCCTCAACGTCTCCTACACCCTTTCCGTCGACAAAGACACGACCCGTTCTAATTTTATCCACAACCTTTGCAGAATCCTTTCTGAGTTCTAAAACATCGCCGTTGTCTATTGTGAATATATTTTCTGGTTTTATGCCCAAGTCCATTGCTATCTTTGCGTGCTGTCTTCTCATCATATATTCGCCGTGAATTGGTATGAAGTACTCTGGTCTCACCATATTAATCATCAATTTCAGTTCTTCCTGTGATGCATGACCCGAAACATGGACATTGGAATTGCCCTCGTAGAATACATCCGCACCCTTTCTTGATAGTGTGTTTATTATCTTTAAAATGGCCCTTTCATTGCCCGGTATGGCCTTTGCCGAGATTACAACTGTATCTGTGGGTTTTATCTGAATCCTTTTGTGTTCCCCCAGTGCAATCCTTGAAAGACCGCTCATTGGTTCCCCTTGTGAGCCTGTGGTAACTATGACTATTTTGTTGTCGGGATATTTGTAAAGCTCATCTTCCGTTATCAATATACCGTTTGGTGTCTTCAGGTATCCTAACTCTAAGGCGATTGAGGCATTCTGTAGCATGCTCTTTCCCGTTACGCACACCTTTTTGCCTGTTTCCAAGGCGGTGTTTATGACCTGTTGCAATCTGTGAATGTTTGAGGCAAACGTTACGAGCAGGATTCTTCCTTTGGCGTTTGAGAATATATCAAAGAGCCCCTTTTTTATCTCCATCTCTGAGCCTGTAAAACCCTTAACGCCGGCATTTGTACTGTCACTCAATAGCAATTTTACGCCCCTTGATCCGTATTCTGAGAATTTCAAAAGGTCAAATGGCTTTCCGTCGACGGGTGTTTGGTCTATCTTAAAATCACCTGTATGTATGATTGTGCCCACGTCCGTGTTTATGGCAAAACCTACACCATCCACGATGGAGTGCGTTGTTCTGATGGGTTCTATCTCAAAATCCCCGATCCTGAATTTCTTAGATGGCTCTATCTCGATCATCTTTGTATTTTCCAGGCCAAATTCCTTTAACTTTGCCCTTATCAAACCCAGCGTTAGTTTTGTTCCGTATATGGGTACGTTCACGTTTTGCAGAAGATACGGTATGGCGCCCACATGGTCTTCATGGGCGTGTGTTACAACCAATGCTCTAAATTTATCTTTGTTCTCGTAAATGTAGCTAAAGTCGGGTATAACAATGTCCACGCCCAGCATGTCCTCTTCGGGGAACATCAAACCCGCATCGATCAATATCATGTCTTTATCTGTTTCAAATATTGTTGAGTTTATGCCAATCTCATCCAGTCCGCCTAAAGCTGCAATCCTTACTGCATCTGCCATTTTGTTCTCCAAATTGTGTAAATTTCTTCTATTGTAAGATCCGATGGTCTTTTATTTGCTATATCGCTCTCCAAATCCATGTTGAGGTTATTTCTTACCGTTTTTCTGGGATGGCTAAAGAGTTTATCCAAGAATTTAAAGAAACCCTTGTTTACATTTAGAAACGTGTCTTTTCTTTTAAACTCCACGACGGTTGATACAACCTTTGGTCTTGGTTTAAAGGAGCCAGGATTTACGTCAAATAGCTTTGCTGTGTCGTAGTACAATTGACACAGTACCGTAAATTTACCAAAGTTCCTACTCCCACTCCTTGCCGTTATTGTTTGTGCAACCTCTTTTTGTACCATAAACACCATCTTTTTAACAAAGTTGTACTGAAAAACAAAGTTCTTTATAATTGCCTTTGCTGTGTTGTATGGGAGATTGCCACAAACGGAGCACTCTGTTCTTAACTTTATATCCTTCCCATCGCCTTTTACTAAATGAAAACCCTCACTCCCTCTAAATTTAGCTTTTAAAAGTTCAATCATATAATCATCTATCTCAATAACTACAACTTTTGGTTTCTTTAGGTTTAACAGTTTTTCCGTTAAAGCCCCCTTTCCTCCACCAATCTCTATTACAATGTCATCGCTTCTCAAAAAAGATGCAATGCGGTCTGCAACGGATTCGTTAATCAGAAAATGCTGACCTAAGCTTTTCTTTGCTTCCATCGAGCCATTCTGTAAGCCTGTCTAACAGCCTCTGTGAAACTTTTATGGTTTGCTATGAACTTGCCTGCAATATCGAAGGCCGTTCCATGATCTGGTGAAGTGCGAATTATAGGTATACCCAAGGTAATGTTTACACTTGAATCGAAGTACAAAGCTTTCAAAACAGACAGACCCTGATCGTGATACATTGTAACAAAACAATCGTATTTACTGCGTCTATCCTTCACAAAAATTGTATCGGCCGAGAATGTCCCCTCGACATTAATGCCTTCGTTCCTTGCCTGTTTTATTGCAGGCAGTATTTCTTTCTCTTCCTCATCGCCCATTAAGCCGCCCTCTGAGTTATGGGGGTTCAGGCTTGCAACGGCTATCCTTGGATTGTTGATGCCGAACCACCTGTTGAGATCTCTACTTGTAATCCTTATTGTTTTTAAAACGTTCTCCTTCGTTATGAGCTTTGGCACATCCCTTAAAGCAACGTGCGTTGTAACGAGCGCTATTCTAAATCGCTTTGCGGCAAGCATCATGACATATTCCTTTGTATTTGTTCGCTCTGCCAATATCTCTGTATGACCGGTATATTTGTGCCCGGCGAGGTTTACGGCCTCTTTGCTAAACGGTGCTGTGACGATGGCGCAAATTTGATCCCTTTTTGCAGCTTCCACTGTCTCCACGAAGCTTTTGTAGGCTATGTCGCCGCATTTTGCGTTTACCTTGCCGATTGTAAGGTCTTCGATTTTAAAATCATCTACCTTGACTATGTTTAGCTCCCCGTCTTTGTAGTCCTTCTCTATATTTTCAGGTTTGTCTATGACGTTTATTTGCATTGCAAGGTTGAAAAGATCGAGGTAGTATTCAAACACATTTGGAGAGCCAAACACAACTAACTTGTATTTGGATGATGGCTCGTAAATGAGGTGCTTAAGAATGACCTCTGGACCAATACCAGCGGGATCTCCCATACTAACTCCAATAAACGGTCTATTCATAGTACTCCTCACCTATCAATGTGTAGTAGTTGGAAGCAATGTTTTTTCTCGTCCCCTTGTTAGGTATTCCTAAAACGGCATATTTCATCTTCTTTTGTTTGAAGTATATCTCAATCTCGTCTCCGATTTTTACCTCGTATGAGGGTTTTGCCTGCTTTCCGTTTACAAACACAAACCCTTCGTCGCACATCTGCTTTGCCAGTGTCCTGCGCTTTATTATCCTCGATTCTTTAAGGAATTGATCCAGTCTCATTTAAGAAACAACTCTATGTCGGACCTCGCTCTAATCATCTTGAGCCAGCTTGTGAGTTTTTTATCAATTTGTTTTTCGATTAGTATATTTTTTATCTGTGTATCTATGTTGCCTCCCTCTTTTATGTCCAATAGCCTTACGATGTAGTATTTACCGTCTGATTCTATTATGTTCGTAAATTGACCCTTCTTTAAACTCAAGATCTTGTTTTGTAAGTAAGGATTCAATGCCGCTAAGGGTATCTCCCTTTCAGGGTTTTTATTAAGAGAGTACTTTTTCATCATGTCCTCAAATTTTGCACCGTTTAGCAGTTCCTTGTAGACTGTTTGGGCTGTGTTTAGATCCTTTAGCGATATGATGCTTAAAACCACAACCTTATTTGCGTTTTCAAACATATCTTTGTGAAGTTTGTAATAGCGCTCAATATCCTTTTTTGTTACTGTCACACTGGGTAAGAACACCCTACGTGCGAAGGTGAACCTGTAGAGCATGAGCTTTACACCCTTTTTGTACTCTTCTAAGTCTATGCCTGCATCCTTTAATTTTTCTAAAAACTCATCCACTGTCAGGTTGTTCTTGCTCGCTATGTTTTTCAAGTATTCTTCAACCTTGTCATCACTTACAGTGATTCCAACATTTTGAGCGTACTGCTCTATGATGGTATCGTTAATGACCTCGTTTAGAAGTTGGTTGACAGATTTTGCCTTGTAAAGGGGCGCTATGTTTTTCAGTTCATACATCGTTATGGGTGTTCCGTTAACCGTTGCTACAATCTTGTCAATTAGTTTTGAACTGAATGCATTTAAGCTTAAAATAACCACGAAGCTTATTGTAAAAACTAATACTTTCCTTAACATCATCAACTCCTACACCTTACCACATACTACACAATCATGATAACTATACAAAAAAAATATTTTTTAGCAAGAAGTTTCTTGAAAAGCTCAAGCGTTTTATATATCTTTAGATTGCTGTTTGGGAGGAGAAGAAGATGTATGACTGCATAGAGGCCATTAAAAAGAGAAAGATAAAGAAGATAGAAAATGAGACGTTCTTGGTTTCAGAAAAACACATATTGAAGGCAAGAAACGGTGATGAGTACGTTGGATTGAAGCTAAAGGACAGAAGTGGCATTATCGATGCCAAGATTTGGAACAATCTTATACATTTGAAAGATAGGTTTGAAGCTGGAGACTTTGTTAAGATTACTGGTGAGAGCAACTACTATAATGACAATTGGCAAGTGATTATAAAGGATTTGGAGAGGTTGGACGAAAAAGATGTGGACAAGAAGGCGTTTTTGCCATCCACAAATAAGAACATTGGAGAGTTGGAAGAAGAACTTTTGGGTTTGATTGATAGTGTGAAACACTCCGGTTTGAGGAAGTTGCTCGAAGAGATCTTCACAGATGAGAAGTTTTATGAGAAGTTTGTTCATGCTCCTGCTGCTAAATCCATGCACCATGCATACGTTGGTGGTTTGCTTGAGCATACCGTTTCTGTTGCAAGGATTGCAAGCATGTTGGCTGAAAACTACGAAGACATTGACAGGGATCTTTTGGTTACAGCGGCCCTTTTACACGATATTGGCAAGGTCTATGAGCTTGACCCTGTGACGTTCAACTACACAACAGAGGGTAAACTCTTGGGTCACATAATCATTGGTTATACGGTAATACAGAACAAGATAAAGGAGCTGAACCTGTTGAAAGAAGAGACGAGGATTAATCTTTTGCACTGTATTTTGAGCCATCACGGTGAATACGAGTACGGTTCACCCAAAAAGCCCAAGACAAAGGAAGCGGTGCTTTTGCACCTCATAGATATGTTGGATTCGAGGATGCAACCCGTTGTTGATGCCAAGATTGACGAAAACACGGGTTGGAGTGACATGATAAAGATAATAGGAAAAGCCATCTATGCCCCTAAGAAATCAAAAGAACTCCTTTAGGTATATAGCCTTTGAGGGAATTGATGGAAGTGGAAAATCCACACAGGCCAAGTTATTTGCCGATTATTTGGAAAATAAGGGTTTTTGTGTCTTTTTGACAAAGGAGCCGGGCGGTTCAACGGACAAAATTAGGGATTTGTTGCTCAATTACCGTTGGTCAAAGAGGGCAGAATTGTTCCTCTTTTTGGCGGATAGGGCTGAAAATGCAAGAGAAATAAAGAATAAACTCGATAAAGGTTGCATCGTGGTTAGCGATAGATGTATGTACTCAACAATTGCCTATCAGGGTTTTGGAGAGGGTTTGGATATTGATTTTTTGGAAGAATTGAACCTATTTTCCACAGACGGTTTAAAGCCCGATATAGTTTTTTGTTTTGATGTAGATTTGGAAACGATGAATGAGAGGGTAGGTAAAAGGGATGTGATTGAGTCCAAACCGAGAGATTTTTTTTATAGGGTAAGAGAAGGTTATCGTGAGCTTGCAAAGAGAAACGATCGATTTTTTTTGATAGATGGCAAGAAGAAAAAAGAGGAAGTCTTTGGGGAAGTGTTGAGGATATGGGAGAGCCTTTGATCGATATTCATGAAAAGTTTTCTAAGTTTTCTACGTTTGTCTTTGAAAATGGAGATAGAGAGGATGCAATTAATTTTCTTATGTCTTTAGGTGTAAATGAGGGGAACATATTCCACTTTGATCCGCTAAAGATAGATGATGTGAGAAAGATAAAGGAAGAATCGGAAATAGAAAAAGATTATAAAGTTGGTTTTGTAATAGGCGATTTGAGTTTTGATGCACAAAATGCCCTTCTTAAGTTAACCGAAGAGCCCAAAGATGGTGTGTATTTTGCCTTTTATAGAACGGAAAACCTTTTAGATACGATATACTCAAGGTCTCAGGTTATTAGATTAAAAAGAAAGCTTGATGTTGATGAAGGGTTTAAGAGGGCTTTAGAAGAGAGGAATAAAGAGGCAATGTTGAGGTTTCTGTTTTCTTTATCTGGCAAAACTGATATACTTAACGTGCTTAGGTTTTTGATTAGCTATTATTCTAAGAAGGCTCAGCCTGAAAAGGCGCGTGCACTTATGGAGTTTTTTAAAACCTACAGGGAGTTTAATCTGAATGAGAGATTGCTTTTAGCCAATATCTTTTCTGTAATAGAGGATTGAAATGAAGGTAGCAATAGTGGAATTTATGAGGGTTGGTCAGCTCTACCCATATAGGTTCAAAGAGGATTTGAAGGTTGGTGATCGGGTTATAGCAGAGTATGAACGTGGCGTTGGAATGGGTAGGGTTGTGAAGATTGAGGATGTCGATACTTATGAAGAGATACCGGAGATCATAAGAAAGGCCACAGAGGAAGATCTTAAGATATATGAGGAAAACAAGGAGTTGGAAAAAAAGGCATTTGAGATTTGCAAAAAAGAGATAAAGTCCTTTGAACTGAACATGAAGCTTGTTAAAGTCGAATACATGATGGATAGAAAGAAAATCGTCTTTTACTTTACTTCACCCACAAGGGTGGATTTTAGGGCGTTGGTGAAGAGGCTTGCATCGATTTTCAAGGTTAGAATAGAGATGAGACAGATCGGCGTTAGGGATGAGGCACGTATAATTGGTGGTTTGGGTCTTTGTGGCGATGAACTGTGTTGCTCACGTTTCTTAAGAACCTTTAACCCCGTATCCATGAAGATGACAAAACAGCAGAATTTAAACATAAACGTTAAAAAGATCTCTGGCGCATGTGGGAGGCTCATGTGTTGTTTGTGGTTTGAGCATGAGTTATATGAAGAATTCTTAAAAATCGCACCGCCAATGGATTCTTTGGCAAAATCTGGAGAAGTTGAAGGCAGGGTTGTTTATATCAACCCCATAAAGAAGACGGTTATTTTGAGGACAGAAGAGGGCCTCATGGTAGAGGTGCCCGTCTCCGATGTTCAAGTTTTGAGTTTACCTGAGGAAGAAAAACAGGAAGAGGTGGTATGATGAAGAGGTATTACATAACAACGCCCATTTATTACGTAAACGACGTCCCGCACATAGGACACTCTTACACAACGCTTGCAGCCGACACACTTGCAAGGTTTAAGAGACTTTTGGGTGAAAAGGTGTTCTTTTTAACAGGGACCGATGAACACGGCCAGAAGATACAGAAGGCGGCAAAGAGTGTCAATCTTACGCCGCAGGAATTAGCGGATAAGGTAGTTGAGAATTTTAAAAGACTGTGGAAGAAGTTAGATATAACCAACGATTTCTTTGTGCGAACAACGGATGATTATCATATAAAGTGCGTTCAAGAGGCATTTGAGTACATATACAAGAAGGGCGATATTTACAAAGGAGAGTATGAGGGTTGGTACTGCATACCGTGCGAGAGTTATTATTCAGAAATTGAGATAGGTGAGGATAAGGTCTGTCCTGTTTGTGGTAGAAAGTTGGATCTTGTCAAGGAGGAGACCTATTTCTTTAGGCTCTCTGCTTATGAAGATAAATTGCTTAAATTCTACGAAGAACATCCCGATTTTGTTTTACCAAAGACACGCTACAACGAAATTGTAAGCTTCGTTAAAGGAGGGCTCAAGGATTTAAGTATAACAAGAACATCCTTTGATTGGGGTATACCCGTGCCGTTTAACGATAAGCACGTAATATACGTGTGGTTTGATGCACTACTCAATTACGTCAGTGCCATTGGTTGTAGAAAGGGTGAGTTCGATGAGATCTGGCCCGCCGATGTGCACTTTGTTGGAAAGGATATACTGAGGTTCCATGCCGTTTATTGGCCAGCATTTCTTATGAGCCTGGATCTTCCCTTGCCAAAACACGTTGTTGCGCACGGATGGTGGACGGTTGATGGCAAGAAGATGAGCAAGTCGTTGGGTAATGTTGTGGATCCCAACGAGATGATACAGAAGTATCCGAGGGATGCTTACAGGTATTTTCTTTTGAGAAATGTTCCGTTTGGTTTGGACGGTGATTTTTCTGAGAGGGAGTTAATCGAAAGGATAAACTCTGAACTTGTCAATGATTTTGGTAACCTTGTAAACAGAAGCTTGACGATGATGGAAAAGTATGCCGATGGACTGATAAATATGCCCATATCGATTGAGGACGACACGCTTTCTAAACTTGCCAAAGAGACGTACAGTAAGATTTTAGAGCACATGGATATTTTTAGATTTGATGAGGCTTTGATCGATATCTTTGAATACGTAAGGGCTGTGAATAAGTACATAACAGAAAGGGAGCCATGGACACTTAATAAAGAGGGTAAAACTGCCCAATTGAATGAGGTGCTTTACAATTTGTACTCGGCTTTGAAGTTTATCGCTGGCATTACATCGCCATTTTTGCCTGATTCATCTGCAAAGATCATGGATATGCTGGGCTTGAATGATATAGGCAGCTACACCATCGACTTTTTCTTGGACTTCTATAGCGTTGAGCAGGCAAAGGTAAAAAGAGCGGGTATGCTGTTTGAGAGGATCGAGCAGAAGGAGAAAAAGGAAGAAAAGAAGGGCTATGAAAAACAAAAAAGGATATCCATTGATGAATTTTTCAATGTGGACTTGAGAGTGGCGAAGGTTTTGGAAGCTGAAAATATTGAAAAATCAAGAAAATTGATTAAATTAAAGATTGATGTAGGTGAAGAGAAACCTCGAACGCTTGTTGCGGGGTTAAAGGAGTATTATAGACCTGAGGAGCTTGTTGGAAAGTACATTGTTGTGGTGGCGAACTTAAAGCCGGCAAAATTGATGGGTATTGAATCCAATGGTATGCTCCTTGCTGCCAAAGATGGTGAGGGTTTGGCACTGCTTACGGTTGAGAAGCCTGTTAAACCTGGCGCAAAGATAAGTTAGTTTTAAGAGGGCGGCATGAATGTGAACAATGCTGCCTTAAATCCCATACTTCACTATAAGTTAGATCCAGGCGAATGGGGGAGTTCTGCCCCTGCTTCTGCTGGTACATCCGTTGCCCGTGTAGCATCCCATGAGTCGTCCAATATCATGAGATTTGAGAATGAGGCGGCAAGGAAGGGTTGTTATGTTGTGGCAAAGGATTTATACCTAAACCTTCAACAGGACGGTATGTACTTAGCCGCAACAAGCGGCAGATCATCTGTTTTAACGTATTGTCCTAAAAAAGACAAAGAGCAGGTTATTAAGGGTAATTTGGGCAGTGAGATAAGCAGAAAGATTCACCAATACGATAGAAAGCAGCTTGAGTTGGATACGCTACTTAAGACCCTGAAAGGTAAGGCGGATAAAACACTGATTGAGCAAAAATTAAAAAGCATTGAAGATAGAAAGTTGGAGTTACAGCAGAAGAAATTGAGACTTTACACAGAGATCACCCTCTTGCTTGCACAGAACCTCAATGTGAACCCCGATATGCTAAACGTGGATCTAATGGCATGAGGGAGGGGCTTTAAGCCCCTCAGTTGCCCTTTTTCTTTCCGAGATATGCCTCTTGGATTTTTGGTGAAGACATTAGCTCTTGGGACGTGCCTTCCATGACTATCTTGCCAACCTCTAATACGTAGCCTCTATCAGCAAGCTTCAATGCTGCTTTTGCGTTTTGCTCAACAAGTAGTACAGTAACGCCGTTTTCCTTTATCTGTTTTATGGTTTCAAAGATCATTTTAACAAGGACTGGAGCCAAACCCAGACTCGGCTCATCCAACAAAAGCATTTCAGGATCGCTCATCAAAGCCCTGCCGATCGCCAACATCTGTTGCTCGCCACCAGACAGCGTTCCTGCAAGCTGCGTCCTTCTTTCTTTTAATCGTGGAAAGAGCTGATAGATCCAGTCCAAGATCTCTGTGTTTACCTTTGGCTTTGTGTAAGCGCCGAGCATTAAATTTTCTTCTACCGTCAGTGTGCCAAAGACCCTTCTGCCTTCAGGGGCTTGACTTATACCCAATCCAACGATCTTGTGCGCAGGCAGATTTGTTAGTTCTATGTTTTTGTATCTTATGCTGCCCGATTTGGGCTTTATAAGGCCGCTTATGGTTCGCATTGTTGTTGTTTTTCCAGCACCATTTGCACCCAAAATCGTTACCAACTCGCCCTTGTGCACAACAAACGATATGCCCTTAACGGCCTCTATACTGCCGTATGCAACAACTAAATTCTCGACCACCAATAGTTTTTCTTTATTCATCTTCTTCCTCTTTACCCAAGTAGGCTTCTATAACTACTGGATTGTTCTGTATATCTTCTGGTTTGCCTTCGGCTATCTTTTTTCCGAAGTTCAATACGCTTATGTACTCCGTAATGTTCATCACAAGGTCCATGTTGTGCTCAATTAGTAAAATTGTTACACCCATATCCCTAATCTTTTTTATAGTGTCCACAAGCTCAAGCCTTTCCTTGTCGTTTAACCCTGCGGCAGGCTCGTCCAAGATTAAAAGCTCTGGCTCTGTGGCCAATGCTCGTGCCATCTCTATTTTTCTTTGAATACCGTAGGGCTGACTGCCCGCTGTCATTTTTGCAAGGTGTGTTAGGCCAAACAGATCCATATACTCTTTAACCTTGAGCCAGTTTTCCTTTTCGTCTTTGTAGTAAAATGGTGTGTGTATGATGCCGTGCCACCACTTTTGCCTGCTTTTAAAGTGCCTGCCGGACATGATGTTTTCTGCTACACTCATCTCGTTAAACAACCTGATCGTCTGGAATGTTCTTGTGATACCCATATTGGCTATTCTGTGGGGCGAAAGACCCGTTATGTCCTTGCCTTTAAAGATGATTTTGCCCCTCTCTGGCTTGTAGACACCCGTTATGCAGTTGAACACTGTAGTTTTTCCAGCACCGTTTGGACCTATGATGCCGTATATCATACCCTTTTCAATGGATATGGATAGCGAATCTACAGCCACTAAGCCACCAAAGATCTTTGTTACGTTATCCAACTCTAACAGCGCCATTTTCCTATTCCTTGGTTAAGTAGTTTGGTATTCTGCCGAATTTGACAGGCCATATACCCTTTGGCCTCCAAATCATGATGAGTATCATTGCAACACCGAATACGAGATACCTTGCCTCAGCAAACTGTCTGAACATTTCTGGCACAACGAACATGAAGAATGTACCTAAAAGTACGCCCGGTATGGATGATGGCCCGCCAACTAAAACGATTGTAAAGAACAGTACGGATTGGATGAAGTTAAACGCATCTGGACTAACAGCTGAAAACTGAAGCGTAAATACAACGCCTGCAAGCCCAGCCAAAGCCGCGGATAAGCCAAATGCGTAAAGCCTATAGAACCTCGTGTTTATACCGATACACTCACTTGCAAGTGAGTCTAAGTTTAGGTAGTGCAAAGCTCGTCCCGGTTTACTCGTTTCCAAGTTGTGGATAACTACAAGTGTCAAAAGCAAAATAAAGAATGCCAGATAGTAGATTGAAAGCTGAGAAGAAAACGTGAAGCCCAATATCTTGAGTGGCTCAACGCCGAAAATACCGTTAGGGCCACCGGTGATGCCAAACACGTTGTTCTTTAAAGCCTGCGTAAATACGATGTTAAATCCGATTGTTGTAACGAGCAAGTAATCGCCCCTTAAGTGAATAATCGGTGCTGCAAGAAGTATGCTTGCAATGATGGGCAATATTATGGCTACGGGTATGGTTGCGAGTATGGGCCAGCCGTAAACCATGTTTA
>WFQR01000183.1 GCA_015486955.1 Hippea sp.
GTTTAGTAATGCAAAATTGATGGGCGATGGGCCCCTGTATTTGGGCAGAAGCGATGGGTGTATGTTTATCGACCCCAATTTTGGTATCTGTAGCAACACGTCGGGTATGAATTTGCCGTACGATACGACAACAAAGATATCGGCATTGTAACGTTGTATTTTTTTTACCGTAGCTTCATCTTTTAGCTTTTCTGGTTGGAATACTTCAAGACCGTATTTTAAGGCTTCTTCTTTGACCGGTGGCTGGATGAGTTTTTTACCCCTTTTGCCTATAGCGTCTGGCGTGCTTACGACCCCAACAACATCTAACGACAGAGACTCAACAAGAGCCTTTAATGGTTCTACCGCAAATCTGCTTGTGCCAAAGAAGAGTATTTTCACTTACCTTCTTCCCTTTCCTTTTGTAATTTCTTCCACTCTTTTTTAAACACCAACTTTTGTGTTGGTGAGAGATGGTCTATAAACAATCGACCATTCAGGTGATCGATTTCGTGCTGTATTACTACGCTTAAGAAGTCTTCCGTTTCAATGATCCTCTCTTCCTCGTTTCTATCCAAATACTTAACCTTTATCCATTTCTTCCTGTCTTTGACTGTATCGTAGTATCCTGGCACACTCAAGCAGCCCTCTTCGTGCTCTTCGTATGTGCCTTCGGAGGCGATAATGACAGGATTAATTAACTCTATAAGTTGATTTTTGCCATCTGGACGTAAATCTATTACAACAAGTTTATCAAGTATGCCGATTTGCTCTGCGGCCAAACCTATGCCGTTGTATCTGTACATGATATCGGCCATTTTGTCTAACAGCTGTACAATCCTATCGTCTATCTTTTCAACATCTTTGGCCTTCTTTCTCAAAATGCTATCCGGATAAACCCTAATTTCACCCATTTCAACCTCCGCCACCGATGATAATATTAAAGGTTAAAAAAATCAATCGTAATATTCCTTTAAGTATTCAAAAATGAAACCCAGTGTTCTTTTTGCTATGGATTTTCGCATGAAATTCACGTTTCCAAGGTACTTTAGGTAAAAGCTCTTCTCTTCATCTTCAACTGTTAGCCTTAGCTCAAACTCATTGCCCGATAGATTGTATGGGATAGCTACTATGTCTGCCTCGAAGGGTAAAATGTTCAAATCAGCTCTTTCGTTTGAAACCAAGCTTCCTGAGAAACAAGCTTTACCAACCATCATTTGTGCCAACATACCTGCCGTGATGCTTTCCGCAAATGCGATTTTAAAATCTAACTCATCGAGTAGGTTTGCGAGTACATCCTCTATATTTTCATTGTTCACAGAAAAGACTTTGTAGCCATACATATCTAAAAACGCACTTTTAATCCTTTCTAAATCCTCTTTGTTTTGTGATCTAACCCTTACAGCAAGTTCACCTTCCATTGCATTGAGTATCACCTCTGTGTTCTCAAGATCCAAAGTCTTTAAGAATTTATCTGCATCGGATTCTGCAACGCCTATAATCTTTATATCGCAACTGAAAAGTGTCTGTGGGTTATAGATGGTTTTAATTAAATGCAAAACTTCGTTTTCAAACATGGGTTTCATTTCATTGGGTACGCCGGGTAGGGCTATTATGTGACTGTTTTTACACCTTAAGTAAATGCCCGGTGCAGTACCGAATTGGTTTTTTATTACTGTGGCGTCTTGGGGTATATGGATCTGCCTTAGGTGGCTGAGTTTGAGCCTTACACCTTTAGCTTTGACCTTGTTTAACAGTTCAAAATATAGCTTTCTATTCAGCTTAAGTGTCTTGTTGCACGCCTCTGCTAAGGATTCCACGGTTATGTCGTCAAATGTTGGACCTAAACCACCCGTCGTTATTATAATCGAGGTGTTCTCCGATAGGTCGTTTATCAATTTAATCAAATCACCTTTGTTGTCCTTAATTGCGAATATGCCTTTTGTCTCTATACCCTCTTTAAAAAGCTCTTTTGCTATGTAGTTAGAGTTTGTGTCCAGAATTGAGCCTTCCAATATTTCGTTCCCTATGGCTAAAATATAAACATCCATATTCACCCCTTAAAAGAACAGCAATTTTATTGCAAAGACAAAGAGCAAGATCAACAGAGCCGTTCTTATAAATTTGTCCCCCTTTTTTACAGAAACACCTATCGCAAGCCTCGCGCCGATCATGCTCCCAATACCCAGTAGAATGCCAGCTGAGATGTTCGCCTGATGGGAGATGAGAAATACGGGCAGAATTATTATCGTGTACATTGTTATAACCAAAACCTTTATTGAGTTTGCCTCAACCATACTAAAACCGCCCCAAATGGATGCCGTGATGATAAAAAAGCCAACACCTGCTTGAATAAAACCACCATAGATACCTATGAAGAAAAATATTACTATCATTGCTATCCATTTCTTTTTTGAAAATTCCTTGTTTTTCACGAATTTGTCGGGTTTGTAAATAGTGATGAGGCTTATGACGACCATTAGTATGGCTATGATCTTTTTTAATAGTTCGTTTGAGATGTGAACGGCGATGTAGCTTCCGAGTAGCGCTCCCAAAATTGCCGGTATTCCAACAGTTAAAGCAAATCTTGCTTTTAAGATCTTGAGTTTGTGGAATTTAGCCGTAGCGAATGTATTCTGCAGAAGTAGGCCGATCCTGTTTGTGCCGTTTGCGACGTTTGGTGGAAAACCGATGGCAATGAGGAATGCCAGTGTTAAGAATGATCCACCAGCAGCTAAGACGTTAATAAAGCCCACGATGTTGCCTATAAGGAAAATGCCTATGGCGTGCAGTATGCCAGAAGTTGTTAAGCTTAACATATTTGGTATTTTACACTTTAGTAAAAGGATAGCAATACACTTATTGACTTTCGAAGCTCTCTATGTTAGCCTTGTTGGGAAATTTTTTGTTGGAGGATTTTTTGATGGTTGAGACTTTAACCACTGAGGATTTTAAGGAGAAGATCTTTAATTACGAGGAAAGCCAGCAGTGGAGTTATAAGGGTGATTTGCCCTGCATTATCGATTTTTACGCAGACTGGTGTGGACCGTGTAAGATGGTTGAACCGATTTTAGAGGAGTTGGCCAAAGAGTATGAGGGAAAACTAAGGATTTACCGCGTAAATACGGATCAGGAACAAGAATTGGCGGCTGTATTTGGCATAAGGAGTATTCCTTCTCTGCTGTTTATTCCACTAAACGATCAGCCTCAGATGGCTGTGGGTGCTCTTCCAAAGGACGCCTTTAAACAGGCCATCAAAGAAGTTTTAAAGGTTGAATAGAAAGGACTGTTAAGGGGGCATTGCCCCTCTTTTTTGTTTGTATAGACAAAGATAAAAGTAGACGGAAAACTGTCTTACCTTAAATTGAGTTTAATTTTAAGGAAGTTTAAAGGGCGGACAAGCCGCCCGGTTGGTTTTAGAATCTTTTAGGTTTTCTTTCCCTTGCTTCGTTTACCTTCAGGTTTCTGCCACCAAAGTTTGTCCCGTTTAGGGAGTCAATGGCCTTCTGGGCACTTTCTTCACTGATTTCAACAAAACCAAATCCTCTGGATCTGCCTGTTTCCCTGTCCGTGATGATCTTAGCCGAGTTTACCTCTCCATACTCCTCAAACAACTCCTTGAGCTCAGCCTCAGTTGTCTGGTAGGGTAGATTACCCACATAAAGCGTCTTAACCATAAAAACACACCTCTACAAAAAATCTATTACTGAACGCTTTTAGCATTCAGTTCTTCATCAACCTATGGCCTAAGTCAATGAAGATGCTAACTTATATCAGTTTAAAGGAAAGAAGTCAAACAAATTTTCACCTTTTCCAGTTGCTTTTTTGAAATTTCGTAACATCTGTCTTGATTTTCCTTTGAATATGCGAAATCTGCTGCCTTTTGGATTCTAAAGTCTTTTAGGTATTGACCGGTAATTGAGGTGTCTAAATTGTAAGCAAACTCTATCATTTTATAGGCGTTTTCAACACTGCTTCCGCAGGCTCCCCATCCCTCTATTAAGAGTTTTGTGTTGATGACGCCAGGATGTAGGGCATTCACAGACACGTTTCTATCTTTTAATTCCCTCGCCATCTTAAAGGCAAAAAGTATGTTGCACAACTTGGATAAGGAGTACGCACCGTAGGATTTTAGAAAGTGCCCTTTTTCTATGGCTTTGAAATCTACGTTGCTTGCATGGGCCATCGAGGCAACAACAATGATTTTAGATGGTGCGTTTTTAATAAGCGAATCCAGAAGTATATGCGTTATCAAAAAGTGGGCCAAATGGTTCACTTGGTATGTTCTTTCAAGGCCGTCAATCGTCAGTTTTAATTCATGTGTAAAACATCCGGCGTTGTTTATTAAGCAATTTATGCTTTCTTTCTTTATCTGCTCAAACGCATCCTTTGTTTCCTTTAGGTTTTCAAAGTCTGCACAGACGGTTTTTATGACTATTTTGCTATTTAACTCTTCTAACCTTTTGGCCGTTTCTTTTAATTTTTCTTTGTTTCTTCCGTGAATGATTAGGTTTTTTCCTTGCTTTGCAAACTCTGTTGCAGTTCGCAGACCTATACCATCCGTTGCACCGGTAATTAGGATAAATCCGTTGTTTTTCATTTCCTCACCCCTTTTGAAAATTCCCTTTATTCTGTATAATTTTTGCATGAAGCACAAGATTTTTGTTTATGGTACGCTAAAGAGGGGATTTTGCAACCATTTTTATCTTGAGGGCTCTACATTCTTAGGCACGACGACCACAAGGGACAGATATTTTATGTGCGTCGATCGTGGTATTCCGTATGTATTCAAAGGCGGAAGGGATAGTGGCTTTAAGGGATTTGTTAAGGGAGAAGTTTATCTGATTGATGTGGCAGTTTTAAAATCACTGGATTTGCTTGAAGAACACCCCTATGAGTATTTCAGGGAGCGTGTGGAGCTTAAAAACTTCGGCTGTGCATGGATGTACCTCTATCCCCATTTTTCTTTTGGCTTTTACAGGGGCCGTTTAATCAAGCCTAAAGGAGGAGTGATAGAGTTTTTATGAGATTTATTTTTACTCGCCTTTGTAGCGGGGTTTTCTCCTTAGTATAAATGCCTCTAAACCCTCTTTTGCATCTTTTGTTGAAAAGGTTATGCCGAATAGGGATGCCTCGTACTCCAAAGCCTTCTCTTTTGTCATATCTGCACCGTTTACAATGGCTTTTTTTGCTAAGCCCACAGCTATTGGCCCGTTTTGTATTATCCTTTCGGCTGTCTCAGCGGCGTATTTCATCATTTTGTCCTTATCTTTAAACACCTTTGAGACAATCCTCAAATCTTTTGCCTCTTCGGCCGTTATCATCTTAGCCGTGAATGTTAATTCCTTCGCAATGTTCTTTCCTATGAGCCTCGGCAGGTTTTGTGTTCCGCCAAATCCGGGGATTATCGCGAGACTTACCTCTGGTAAGCCAAATTTTGCATTTTCCGTTGCGTAAATGAAGTCGCAGAATAAGGCAAGCTCAAACCCTCCACCCAACGCATAGCCGTTTACACAAGCGATATAGGGTTTCTCTGATTGCTCGATTTTGTAGAATGTGCTTTGAACAAACCGTGAGAATTGTACAGCTTTTATGGGTGTCAGCTCCTTAAGCAGGTTTATATCACCTCCCACGGCAAACGCTTTATCGCCACTGCCCGTTATAATGGACACTCTGACTTCCTTGTTTGTGTTTGTCTCATCTATAGCTTTATCGAGTTCGTAGAAGGCTTCGA
>WFQR01000184.1 GCA_015486955.1 Hippea sp.
ACAGAACAAAGTAGTCATGAGGCTTGAAGTTCTCTACCTGCTCATCCCTCTTCACGACAAGGGCAAGGGTGGGCGTCTGCACCCTGCCAACCGTTATGAGTGTTCCAGCCTTGAGCGTGAAGTAGCGTGTGAAATTCATACCCACAAGCCAATCGGCATAACTCCTTGCCTCCGCTGAGAGCTTATACGGCAGGTATCTTTTATTATCCTCTATGTTTTTCAGGGCTTTCAGAATGTTTTCTCTATCAAGGGCCTGTAGCCAGATCCTCTTAACTGGCTTTTTTACGTGCAGATACTCTAAAACCTCGTCAACAAGAAGCTGTCCTTCCCTGTCGGGATCCCCTGCATTGACTATGGTGTCAGCTTTAGCCACTAAGGACTTGATTGTGTTAAACTGCTGCTTGGCGTCCTTTTTTACAAGCTTCACCCACTTATCTGGGATAATGGGCAAATCCTCAAGCTTCCATTTTGGTTTTTTCTCATCAGTGTTTAAGTATTTGTCTGGTTTTGCGAGCTCTAAAATATGCCCGAAGCACCACGTAACAACGGTGTCGTTTTTGCACTCTATATAGCCGTTTTTTGTAGCCTTAATGCCTATAACCTCAGCAATGGCCCTGCCGAGAGAGGGTTTTTCGGCAATAAAAAGGGTGGTCACAATACCCACCTCCAAGTTATATTACCTTGAAGGAATATACAGCCTTAAGTTTTTTGGCGGAGTTTGAATTTTAGTATTCGACTGGATTGAAACTTTTGCCCTATGTTGCTGTAAGGTAATAAGAGTGTGAACGTCTATTGCTATAAAATACATAAAAATGGCAATGGCAACAATCGCCACAAATCCTACAATCTTGGCGACATACTTGATAATCTCAACAGCGGCAAGGGAAAAACCCATGAGGAACATCACAGCGTTTTCAGCAATGTAACTCACAGAGTCCTTAATAGTTAATAACTTTTCCATGTTCTACCTCCTACCAATCTTCTCGTTTTTTGTTTTGTACGCTTCGGTTTTTTGTATCTTTCTCCTTGCGTAATCACCAATACAAATGGCATCTGCTAAATCAGGATCATCAATTTTTTCTTTTGCTATCTCGCTTGCTACGAGACAGGAAATTCGCTTTCTTTGATCTCTTTTGGCTTTTATGTTCACGCCGAGCATGATTGTTTGCCAACTTTGGGGAGAAACAACCTCGCATTTAGTAGCGCCAGCAACACGGGCAAGAGTGAGTATCATCGTTCGGGCAGAGACCAGTTTTATCAGGGTCTTAACGTTGAGGTTGAGGTATTGATCCTCTATAAAAAACATAAACTCCTTCCCTATAAACTGGCTAAAAAAAGACTGTATGTCAGTGAACCTCGTTTTAACCTTCGTATAACTTTCAAGCCCACTATCGCTAAACACTGCAAACGCACTCGACTTCGTGCTTGGATCACAAGAAATCAAAAACATAACTCTCCCCACAAAACTTTCCCTCTCTACTATATAGGGTCAATTTTTAACAAAAATTATGGAAATGGCGTTGGGAAGGGAAATGCAAAGGTTAGTTCCAAATCAGGGAGAGCCAGGTACTACACTATACACAGCTGTGAACCACTACTTCCTCACGGGAGGAGACTTCTTCTGGTAGGGAGTTATGCGTTTGCTATGTTCTCAATTTTTCCAACAGATATGCATTCCACTTTACCGTATCGGAAAGCTTCCACAACGTCCTTTATTATTTGTCTTTCTCTCTCGGAAAAAAATTTAGTCGGCACCTTGAAAACTTTTTCGTGTGCCCCTTTCTTCAAAGCTGAAACAAAATCCACCGTTGTCACAGGGGTATAGCAAGTGGATCCAGAAAAAGTGTATTGGTTGAAGAATATAGGTCTACCAAGCTTCTGAATAGCGAAAGTGTCACACATGTGTACCATCTTGAGGAGTTTCTCCATCGTCAAATCTTGAACACCCGAAAGTCTGCAGAACCTTGCAAAATTTCTCAACTTTCTTGCTATATACGAAGGATTTGGCACTTGTCTCAAATACATTCGTGACCTCCTTAAAATCAAAGAGAGGGGTTTCCCCCTCTCTTTTTAACTAACTGCTTTTTTAAGCTCGCTACCAACCTTGAACGCAGGCAACTTCCTTGCGGGAATAGTGATAACTTCGCCAGTTCTTGGGTTTCTTCCTTTTCTTTCACTCCTCTCGCTCAAATAAAACTTACCCATGCCTGGAATGTTCACCTCTTCTCCCTTCTTAAGAGCCTCAGAAACTACCTCCCAAAAAGCATCCAGCACCTTCTTTGCTTGCGTTTTTGTTACCCCAGCTCTCTCCGCCAATGCTCCAATAAGCTCCGTCTTTGTCATACGAACCACCTCCTTAAAAAAGTTTTATGCTATTATGCCGAAATCGGCGTCTGATAATGAGTATGAGTAACTTTCAGGTATACAAACTTTGTCTTTATCAAATACAATCTGAGGTCTAAAAACACCTTCTATAAGACCTATTTTGTCAGCAAAAATCCTAAAGTAGTCAAAAAAATCTACCATATCGGTATACTCCTTTTCCTCTGGGCTTCCAAAAAACATTTCTCTGTATACTTTCTTTTTAAACTTCTCGAGGTTATTATCATCCACAACCGCCTTAGGTATATAATAAAAGCTGTTTTCTGAAAGAAGTATCCTCCTTTTTTTACTGAACATAGAATTCAAGATCCCAATTATATAAATTCTTCTTCTATTGAAACTTTCCCCTTCTGGTATATTAAAAAACACCTTGCCAAAAGACTTCCTGCATACATTCTCTCTTACTACAAAATACACCCCGCTTTTTACAGTAAGATAAGGTGGCATCTCTATGTCCTCTACAAACGCACCGCTTTTGCAAACATTAAGGAGCTTTCTTTTAAAGACCATTATACCGTTTAAGGCATCAAGAAATACAGTGTTGATGGGCTTTAGCCCCATTTCCCTGCATTTTATATTTTTTAAAATATTTAGCTCTTCGTCATCCATCTTCCTATGCTTAACCCTTTGTACAAAATCCTCTACCTCACTCTCCTCTACAGGTATAACATCAATTTTAACAACATTACCGAAAAGCCTTATTTCAGGCATTAGATCTCACCTCTTTCTCTTGCCTCTATGCACATTTGTACAGCTTTTAATATATCCCCTGTCTGATTGTAATACTTGGTTCTTAAGGCAACCTCTTTAGCATCAGTCGTGTAAATCCAATAAAGTTCCTTAGGTAAAACGAGCCTTAATATGCCCCTCCCCGTAGACCTCGAAATAACCAAAACTTCTGAATACTTACCTTTAACGGTTCTCAGCGTGTCTCTGTATATCTCTTTCTCATAATCAGATATAAAGATATCCTTATCCTTAACCATTCTCTCCCACTCTTCTGGTGGTTCCCAGAAAATAAACAGATATTCTGAGTTGTTTTTAAGAACTTTTGTAACATCGTTTCTTAAGAGGTCACTAATAGATTGAGTGATAAATACCAAAGAACCATTAAATTTTCTGTACTCTCTTGCTCCCTGTTCGATAAACTTTAGCACCGCTTGGTTTCCTATAAATCTCCATGCTTCATCCCAGATTACAAGCTTTTTTGTATCTCTATCACCCTGATAAATTTCTATGTTAATGAAATAGAATAAGCTAAGCAGTAAAACGTTAGTCAGAACCGTGTCGTCTTTAATAGCTCCAAGCTCAAACACGACTAAGTCATTATTTAAATCTATATCACTCTTACCTGACATAAACTTTTCGTACTGTCCGCCCTTACACCAGGGAGAAAGGTTGAAATGAGCGAGTTTTTTAAACCCATAATCTTTATTTTCATCTGCAATTTTATCTATTTCAGCCTTTACATGATTTATATCCATATCGTTGCCGTATTTTTCATAAGCCCTTCTTATTGCAACCTGTATCATTCCCCTTTCTGTATCCGTACATCTTTCATTAGGTTTAATCATTGTATCAACTATGTTGATCAAGAAGTCCATTTCTCTATCGAGATTTTTAATCTGAGAGAAAGGATTTACCTTTATTGGTTTGCCAAACTCTGGTTTAATAAACTGACCATTAAAAAGCTTAGATATTCCAACGTAAGATTCACCGACATCGATAACTCTGATCTTTGTGTTGGGAAGTGATCTGTAGTTAAAGATCAAATGGTTAACAAACATCGATTTACCTTGACCCATAGGGCCGACGACACATGCGTTCATACCGCCATTTGTATCCCAAAGGTCTACAAATGCCAACTGGCCTCTCCTTGTTATAAGTGGAACCACAGGTGTACCTGACCCTTTCCAATCAAATTGAACAGGTGTTAAGTGTGCCGCATTATAGGAAAACATAGAATAAGCACGTGCAACCTGCTGTGTTGTGAGAACTGAATATGTATTAAACGGCAGTATAGTCATAAAGAAGGGGACTGGAACCATCTCTTCCTGCAAGAACACATTACTAACCATAAGCATATTCTTCAACACTCTCGCTGAATCATTTACACGTTTTTTGCTTTCATCATACAGGTAAAACATAAGCATTCCTTTCCACAGTACTTGCCCTTTTTCTGTTTCACGGCCGAGAAGCACTGCGTCTTCTTGTCTTTCTTGCAGTTTTGTGGAAAGTGCAGAAAAGCTCTGCTGTTTAAGAACTGCTTCCGCCTTTTGAAGCAAAACAGACTTTTCTTTATCCGTTGCTTTCCTTGCCGAAAAAGACACTACAAACCTACAATTTATCTGGTTTCTGTTGATATGATGAATAGAACCGAGCCACTCGTTAGTCTCCGCAGATGTAAACTCCTGTGGATACTCCTTTACGGTTAGCACTTTTCCGTACATTTTATCTATCTTAAAAATATTATCGTCTTCATATTGCTCAAGAACTGTATCTCTGTAAACAACTTGTTTGTTTATATTCTCTCGATCATTGTACTTAAACGTAGCTTCTTTAAGAGCGTGAGATGGATTTACAAAAAGTCTTGATAAAAGCAAATACTCATTAATTGTAAGGCGATAAGGATTAAACACAGCCTGCTTTAAAGTCGATTCAATGGCGTCTCTAAGCTGAGATATTTCGGAAATTTTCTCATAGTAACGAGTTTCAGACATATTAGAGAGATTAAAAGGTATTTTTATAGTCAGAAAAGCCCAAGCATCTCTTACTGGAATTTTCCAATCTTCGTATATTTCCCCGTGACTTTTATCTCTGACAAACTTTACGTAAGTATCAACAATATTCGCTATCTCTTTGTTCTCTAAATTTTTTAAAGATCTATATCCGTTCACAAGAGAATCAATAAAATCACCACCCCAAAGAACCCATTGAATTATTGAGTTAGGAGGGATTTGAGGATCTTGGTAAATACCATTTTCAAGAAAGTTTAAAGTCTCATACCCCATAGAAGGTTTAGTGCCTATAATCCACCCAAAACCCAATGTATCATCAGCCATGTAAAAGAACTGTTTTGATTTATCGTATGCAATAGGCAGTACATACTTGCTTAAGTGCTCATAATCGAAAAACATGGATATATGTTCTTTTTCAAGTGCATCAATGCTTCTTATTTGAAGTAGCTTTTTCAGCATGTTTCCCCCTCTTTTTTATCTTTGAGATGTCCTTTTTTATTTCTTCAAGTCCTACTACCTTAATATCGACTAAATCGGGGTCAAATTTGTCTTTGCTTACTATGCTGACCGTGTAGCGTATGTTTAATCTTTTATCTAAACCTTTAAGGTCAAAGTATATCGGCCTTTTCATTTTCTTAGCCATATTAATAAGATCTTGTGCATCACCGCTGACACTCAAAAGCATCACTTCATAGTTATCCTTGTACTTTTTTTCAACCCATTCTCTTTCAAGCGGATTTTTGATATCAAAAACCACAAGCGTTGGCATGTATGGAATGTAACGCATAACATGGAAAGTGAACCCTTTAGGGTAAAGTATCCCTATTACTTTGCCGTTCTTATCAACTCTTGGAATGTCAAATGGTAAAGTGTATACAACGTCGTATTTATACGAAAAGCTCTTTTTGGAAGGGGGCAGGTACTCAACTCTCGGTGAAACATAGTGAAGTGTTTTGTATTTAAGTTTTTCTCTAAGCTGTGAGAGATAGGCTTTATTGTGCATAAGCTTTTCCGCTTTAGCATGAGCTTCTACCAACAAATCTGGCTCCGCTATTGGATATGTCTTACCGCAGATCTCAGCAGATATGGATGAACCTGCTACACTTATAGCAATCACCGCTGCCAAAGCAGCACTAACTATTTTCTTCATCGTTTTGGTTAAAAAGAGACTGGATGAAGTTTCTGGTAAGTTCCATGACTTTCTTATTTGAAGCTTGATCTGTAGCTTTTATCTCCCTGCACCCTTCAATTTCACAAGATAACCCTTCTTCCTCTTCTCTTTTTTTCTTGTCTTTATCCTCCATAATGCCCCTCCTTAAAAAATTTTGTAAGCCTTACCTTCTATGCCACTACATACAAGCCCGTAGTATCTTGAGTCGTAAGAATTGTAGGCTGTTCCCAAAGCAAAATAGCAACCTACTGGTATTACACCATTGTAAATTACATGGTTTGGGCAGTTTGGGAATTCCAACGTTTTCTTGCAAGCGTATCCCAAGAGTCTACCATTGCAGTAATACGCAGTGCCTTTCTTTGTAACTTTGGTCGTGAGGTATTCACCAGAGGAACAACCCACAATCTTGATAAACTCAAAACCCTTCGGATACAACTTACTTCCCTTAAAGTAAAAAGCAAAGTAGTCACCGTCATGCAGGTTTTTATTCTTAGTAACAAAGAAGTATGTCCCTTTTATGCAGTCCATTGTATTAACACCAAAGTAACCAACGCCGTAAGATATGAGCCTTAAAATTACAGATACAGCAACTATAACTACGCCACTTACAATGAGCTTCTTATTCTTGCTCACTGTTGGTTCTATCCTTCAGTGTTTTTTCAAAACCTTTAGTTATATCTTTCACGTAAGGGCTCTTTCCTATAGTAGCCCCGCCAACAAACACTATGCCTTTTTTAGAAAAACTATTCACATACTCTCCAACTGCCGTCATGTAACTGTTGATTTCTTTTTTTATTTCTTTTGAAGACTTCTTTGAGTGCATAATATTGTTTTTCATTTCATCAACAACTCTCGCAAGATTAAAGGAGTAAAATCGAACTGGATGCCTTACGTATGAGACATAAATAGCAAGAACTATGCTTGCTGTTATTAAACCTGTGACAAAAGAGATCAGGAAAGTCATTAGTAAATTCTGCTTAGCTGAAAGTTTACTATAATCGTAAGTATTCCAACCATCTGTTTTTTTTGTTTCCCAAGTATCGCCATCCTTTTCCTTATGTTGCGTTTCTTGTTTTTTATCATCTAAATTCTCTCTTTCCTGTTGGTGCTGAGTTTCTTTTTCTTTGTCCTGTTCATTCCTATCCTTATCCACCATGTCTACCTCCCTTCGTTTTTATTTTTTGCATATTTTCTTGCCTGATCTATATAACTAAGAAGAACGTTTAACGTATTTGCCACAGTATCCTGTACCAATGACACGTTTTCTTGGTCTAAATCCATCTTGGCTAACTTTTCACCATTCACATAAAAAAGAATGGAAGGTACATCAGCAAAATTTTTCCTATCTGCATCATTAACAGTAAACACACCAACTCGCTTTTCCATCACCTCCTTATTCCTGCTTATTAGTTTTTCTAAAGCACTGTAGACCTGCGGACAGATGCTCTTATCCTTATTACACAGAATCGCAATTTTCACATCTTTGGCAGATAGCCATAAAGCCTTCTCAAGTTCTGATAAATCCCTTGCTTTTACTTCTATCACCTTAACCTCCTGTTTGAGCTATTACTTTATTTTTCTTTCTCAGTTCTGAAAGCTTTTGTCTTGCCCAAGATACAATCCAATCTTCTCTCAATTCCCACCCAATACCTTTGAGATTGGCAACAACATCCCACTTAAAAAGTGTGTGAAGTAACTCCGCTTTTCTTCTGCCAATAGCATCCGACAGAATCCCCAGAGAGGCTTCTGAAGCACAAGGAAGACCTTTACCCCAGCAAAAACCTGTGGAAAATCTACCAGTAGGAATTAGTCTATATGTCCTACCTCTATCTGTAACAGTTATGGTATAGCCAATCCCACCTCGATATATCTTATACGTTTTGTCAGCACTTTTTTGTTGACCGAGCATAACTCACTCCTTTTTGCTGGTTTTTGCAAACTCCTTACCTACCTCTTTAAGCTCGCTGAAAGGTAACTTAAATTTGGGTTTATCTTCTTTCTTCTCTTCTTGCTGCTGTATCTGTGAGAAGCAAATTTCCACGTCACCTATAAGAATACTTCTCACTCTTCTTTCCAGTTCCTTATCGTCCGCCCCTTCTTCTATTTTCTTCAGCAGTGTGCCAAAAAACATCTTTTTGACTGCCCAAATGTCTACCTTTTTAAGTGTATTCAACAACCTCTCACTAACCTCAATCTTCACATAAGGCATCACTTATCCCTCACTTTCCTCGCTTTGAGCGGCGATAAGGAAACCTTTAACGTTCGCATATTCAGGGTTCTCAGGAATATAAAAGCCGTGTTTATCAGCAACTTCTTGAGGAATATAATAAGCACCTCCACCAGCTATAATGAACTCATCAATGGATAAAAGAACCTTCTTTAGCTTACTTGCCGAAAGAACAGAAGATATTACATCATCCGCAAAAAGCCTCTTTTGCTCCTCTATGAAATCTGATAAATCGTACTGTTTTCTAAAGATCTTAAACTTACCGCCATTTAAAAGTATTTCGTCTGCCATATGTGGAGAAAGCGAGTTACCTGGAAAATGAGAGTTCACCCAATCATTAATCGCATCAATTATATTGCCAACACCCATATTTGAGAGACTAAAACTGTACTCAGGACGAGGTTTGCTGTCTATAATTGTCAATACATCAAGAGTATTAAAACCAATATCTACGATAATGGCATCTTTTGGAGCACCAGAAGTTATCCAAATACCCAAACCTTGAGGAAAAACCACCACCTCTTTTTGGCGGTAAACTTCGTTGTTCACCGTGAAAACTTTACACACCTCTTCAAGATCATCTTTTTTCTCTCTAAACTCGGCAATAGACAGAGACACACAAAGCGTATCAACTGATTTGAGCCCTTCTTTCTTGAAAAGATGATAAAGAAGCAGGGGAGAATACTTCACGAGGAAATTTTCCGTTCTTGTAGGAATAGTCTCAGATAAACGAGCATTCTCACCCACAAGGTAATAAGAACCGTTGTAAGTGTAAGTTGAAGTCTCACCAAAACCAGTAAGAGCTGGTATATGAGCTACAGCAGACGGAAACTTGGATAGTTTGTCTTGATAAGCATATTTTGTATAACCATACCCGACATCAACAGCCAAAATCATACCTTACCCCCTCTCTTTCGTTTTCTTCAGAAACTTCACAAATTCGGCCATGTTTTCTACATGGCTTTGCTGTCTAACCAAGATAAGACTTAATTTTCTGATAAGCTCTCTTGCTTCCTCTATCTCAAGCTTTGCATTTTCATATTCACGTTCCCACTCATCCAAAAGGTTGTCCAACTTGTCCAAAGGAGCACCTCCTAAAAAATTTTTCACATTTCCCTATATATTAGGGTCGATTTTTAACAATTTTCGCAAAAACGGGCATAAAAACTTCAAAAACCGAAGTATGTAAGGAATTTTCCAAGAAAGGACATGCAGGAAGTCAAAGTATGGGAAAATTGAACCGAGTATGGGCAAGCTTGGACAAGTTTTCCCATACTTTGACACTTTTGGTCGAAGTATGGGCATATAGGGGAAAACTTGGCCAAGCTTCGATCTAATAGAGTATACTTTAAATTAACTAAGTATATTTAGTTATAGTAGAATACTCTATTTTGAATAGTTTGGTTTATACTTTCTTAGTATAGTGATACCATAGTTTGGTTAGTTTGGCTTAGTATAGTATGTTTGGTTTTATATAGAGTAACTCTGTAGAGAAGTCAAAGTATGGGAAAATTGAACCGAGTATGGGCATATAGGGGAAAACTGGTGCAAATATGGGAAAGCTTGCCCATACTTCGACCTGTTGCGTGAGGTGAGCGTGATTGCGTGAGCAAGTGTGAGCGAGGCCGATGCACTCGTGTAGCCGTGAGGCGGTAGAGTGCATCGTTGCCGAGCGAACGCGGTTTTGGAGCGTTGCGGAAGGTGTTGCCCCCGTGTAGCGACTGCAGAGCGGTGTTAAGCAGAGCGGAAAGCGGTAGGGGGCAACACCTGTAGCAAGCGGAAAAACCGACGAGCAGGAGCGAGTGGGGAAAAGAAAAAGAGAGGTGTGTCAGTAGGCTTTTACAAGCTCTCTTGCGAACCAGATAACACGGCCGTTGATGTAGATGTCGTCTTCGCTAATAAGGAAGGGTTCATAGCGAGTGTTGTCACTGATGACTTTAATTTTTTTGTGCTCGTAGTCGTATTGAAGGCGTTTAATTAAAACGACGTTGTCACCTTTTAAAGTAATGGCGTAAATGCCGCCGTTACGGTCAAGCCAGTTGAGACTGTGGTTTACAAGAACAATGTCACCAGGAAAAAGAGTAGGCTCCATGCTGTCACCACTGACTTTGATAACTGACATTTGAGTTGGGTCTCCAAAACGGAGAAGCCAGTCCCTTCTGAAAGCAAGGAATGTAACTATTCTATTGTCAGGAGCTTCTCCAGGGCCAGCTGATAGAGAACCTTCCATAAGAGGAACATCGATGAAATCACCCATTTGTTCTTTTATTTCTTTACATTCCTCGTCCTTGAATATAGCCCCTTCCCCCGTTAAGAGCCAGTCCACATTTACATTGAACTCTTTGCTTATACGAGCAAGGATATCGACAATGACTGGCTTTCTTTCGCCTAAGGTGTAGTTTTGTAATGATTTATACGAAATATCAATCTCTCTTGCAACTTCAGCTTTAGTTTTACCTATTCTGTTTATTAGTTCATTTAACCTTCTACCAAAATCGGAATCTTTTATCCCACCTTCTATCTGTTTAATTTCTTTCCCATTTTCACTCATAAGCACCTCCTTTTTTACACCTAAATCTTGACATTACCCTCAAATAGAGGTAATATTACTCTGTATGAAGGTGTTCATTAAAACTAAATACCCCTATACAAAGCCAGTAGAAAAAAGAAACTCTAAAAACAGATACAAGCACTTCTTTTTAGCCTCCATTCGAGGGTTACAATTACCCTCAGTACGAGTAATACTAATTTCTAACTTAAGTCTCATACAGGCTAATCCATTAAACTCAATCATCTCTCCAATCATTTCTCTTAAATTATACACACCATTTTTAACAAATCCCAGAAAAAAAATGTTGCATAGGGTCTATTTCACATCCTTTCTACCCCCATCAGTACTTTCTGTTGCTCGTTTTTTCCAAAAAGATGAGAAAGGAGGTGTTCTATGGCTAAAAAAACTGCAAAGTCTGTAAAACCACAAGCACAAGAAAACACTAAAACACAAAACATTTCTGAAAAAGAAGAAGAGGATATTCTAAAAAATCTAATACCCTTAAAAGATGATGAGCTAAAAAAAGCTGGAATCCCCTACTCTGCAAAAACCCTTTACCGATGGCACAGTCAAGGCATTTATCCATCAATTTTTATCAGAATTGGCAGGAGAGTATTTCTCAACAAGAGGCAATTCGCAAAAAAACTCCTCGAATTTGAACAAGAAGCCATCAGAAGAGAAAAAGCTTTAAAAGACAAAATCAAGGCTGACTTTTTTGCAACAGTTCTCGGTCTTTAGAAAAAAAAGAGAGAGGAGGTAAAGTGCCGTGTGGTATGCTTTAACTGAAAAAGTTGATGGTAAATCAAAATGCTACTGCAAAACTATCCTCGACATTGACAGCGATGACGACTGCAAAAACTGCATTAGGCAAATTTGCTGGTGCTACACAGGTGACTTCGAGAATGTGAGTGGTAAAGACGATATTTTACAAGATCTTGCGCTAATCGCGATTGAAAAACACGCCGATCCAGAGCTCATTTATGACCCATTTAAAGATCTCGAAGCATCAAAGCAGCTTCTCAAACTAATAGCAGATACTTTATCTTCATCCCCGCAAAACAGAAAACACGGCAAACAGTTAGTTAGAGTCGACTTTGAGGCCGTAGAAAAGAGTGTACCAGCTGAAGACAATTTCGATATTCAAGAAATTGAAGAAGAAGACGAAAAAAGTATTGACTTCAGGAAAATAAAAACGTACGCAACAAAATTAACTCGTGGCAAACAGAGAAGGATTTTAGAAACTTACCTGTCTTTAAGGGCAAAATACCCCAAAGATAAAATAACATACAAACAGATAACATCAACCTGTAAGCGTCTGTATCACTTCGCACCATCGCCAGCACAGATAAGTATGGCAATCAAAAGAATAGCTGAAAAGATAGAAAAAAACCCGTATTTGATTAGAGAAGAGGAAATAGCTGTGTAAGAAGTGTAGGAGAAAGAAATGGCTGAAATAAAAAACATAAACGGGTACCATACAAAAAAAGGTACCCGCCCCCTCAAAAACTATATTAACAAAAACAATCTCGGCATTCAACCATATTCTTGGGAAAGTGAAGTTGCTACACTCTGTTGCATCCTTTTAGACAACGAACTCATCTCTTACTGTCTTACAGAAGACTTGACGCCAGAAGATTTCTATGACAAAAGAAATGCTCTGTTATACTCCACAATGCTCAAACTATACCAAAATGGCGATAGTATAGATTTTATGTCTCTCTCATCCGAACTTTCTGATCAGCAGGATAAGATACCCATCCAGTATTTAATGTCCGTATCCGAGTACTTACCAGCCCCAATGAATATAAAATACTTTGTCAAAAGAATTAAGAATTTCTCAAAGATACGAAAATATCTAAATATAGCCAAGCAAATAGAAATACTAAGCTATGAAACCGAAGATCCTGAAGAGATAGAAAAAGCAATATCAGACCTTTTACTTAAAGAAAACACCTCTTCACAGTTCTATAAAACCGTAAGCTCAATCTTAAACAGAGAGATAAAAACATACGAAATTTTCAGTCACGGAGCAAAAATCCAGCAGAGAGCAATATGGGGCATCTTAGGTGCAACAAGTGCTGGAAAAACAGAATTTTCCCTTGATTTAACGCTTGCCTTTATATCGCAGAATGTAGAAAACGTGGTGCTGTTTTGTGAATACGAGGGAACAGAACACGACCTCATCTTAAGGATACAAAGAAAAGCCGAACACGAAAGCAGGTGGAATACTGAAAGGGTTTTTATTGCTATGAAGCCAAGTTTTTTAGAAATCATTGACTTTGTTAGAAGATATAAAGAGAAAAATATACTCATCATCGTTGACTATCTGCAACGCTTTGCAAGAAAACTTCAGGCTGAAGACCAAAGACCAACAGACAATCTAAGGCTGTATGTGAATAATATATACGGCTTTTTCGATAATCTGAGAAACGAGCATCCGAATATTTCAGTATGCCTGCTTATGTCCATGTCAAAAAGCGGAATAAACGAAATATCAAGACAGAAAAAAGCAGATAAGGTTGATCTGCTAAATTCGATCAAGGAGTCTGGAGATGTTCAATACGATCTTGATTACTCCTATGCTATGCTGTTCAGCGATGATAATGACGAGAATGAAAGAGTCTTGAGTTTAAGCAGGTTCACCCAGGAAGGAAAAGCAAAGAAATACATGCATCTATACCCAATCAAAGAGGCAAGAATTGGTGAACCCTTAAAAGAGGCTGTTTATGCATTCTCAGCAGAAAGGTACTCTTATGAGCTCTTAAGAGAAATCAGTAATACTACTGACGAGGTGGATAACGGTCTCTAAATTCTAAAATTGGGAGGTTGATGATGGCAAAGAAAGACAAAGAGCAGAAAAAGAAAAAAGAACAGGACAAGCATCCTGCTGAGCCTGTGGAGATTACAAGACACGAGGAAAAATTATTCAGCTACACATTCAGAAAAACTGGCAAACCAATCCTTTCGGAAACAATGATCGAGGACGACAAATTTCTCTGGTCCATCAAGGCAAAAACTCAGCTGACCCAGCTCCACAACTTGTTTATTGATGCTATGATGACGCTGGGTTTTAAAAACAATGCATTCGCTACAACATACGACACAGTCGTAGCGAAGCTCACTAACACACCTGCCTTTGTCTGTGTTGTCACATTGAAAGAATTAAAAAATTACCTATCCAAAAAAATGTCTATGCACTCATTCCAAGAAATTCAGAGAATAAGTGAGGAACTCACCAAAAGCTGTCCTATTGAACTGACTTTGATTGATAAATACACACGAGAGGTGAAGCTGAAAAGCTCCACCCAACTCGTTTTAGAATGTGGCTACTTGTCGGACGACTTAGAAGTCGTCAAAGCCACATTACCAGAAAGTGAGAGAATTTTCAAGTTTGTTCAAGAAAACAAAGTTGATCTGGAAAAAATCAACAAAGTGGCTAAACCAAAGGAAACTGGTAATCTATTCATAATGCTTTCACCAGTCTACGTTGCAATGTTATTCGCTTCAAAAGTTAGAGTGAACTACTCAACAGTTATTCTTGAGAAATTTAAATCCATACCAGATGGGTTATTACTTTCGGTGATAAAGTACATAACATCCCAAAAAGCTCCTTACAGCGTAAAGGTTGATACGGTGGTGGAGAAGATTATACAAGGCGAAATAGATGACTCCTCAACTTCAAGCATAATCACTCAATTTAGAAAAAAACTCGCATCAGGTAAATTTAACAAATACTTAAGTAAATTTAAAATTGCCTATGATAGGGAAAAAGACATGTTCATCTATCCAGAGAATATAAAAGGGATTGGATTTTCAGAGCCTTTTAAAGACAGAAAGAAAAAACTCTTAAAAGCAATTACAAAAGGAGTAGAAAGTCACCTACCCCGCCCTAAAGGGCAGAGCTTGAGCTCTGTGGGTGACAAGCCTTAGCCCTTCAAAGGGCTACGTTAAGCGGGTCATGACACCCTGGGGTGTTCCGCAAGCTCCAGGCTCTGTCGCTGACGGTTAAACAGCCCTGTCGGGGTAGGGGCAGTGCCGTCGGCATGACAAGCCCGCTTAACATTGGCGATGCGGCTCTAACCCGCCTTCGGGCGGAGAAGACCCTTTTATGTTAGGGGAGGTGAAAAAGTGGTAGCGTATGTGTTGAACAAACACGGTAAACCTTTAATGCCGTGCCACCCAGCAAAGGCACGCATACTGTTAAAGCAGGGCAAGGCAAAGGTGGTGCAGAGAACACCCTTTACTATCCAACTGCTATACGGTAGCTCTGGCTACAAGCAGCCCATCACTCTCGGCGTTGACAGTGGCTATAAACACATAGGCTTATCCGCCGTATCAGGCAAGAGAGAGCTGTACGCTTCAGAGATTGAGTTAAGGGACGATATTTCCAAGCTTCTCACAGAACGCAGAGAATACCGCAGAAACAGAAGATACCGCAAGACAAGGTATAGAAAGCCACGCTTTCTCAATAGACGTAGGCCCGAAGGGTGGCTTGCACCATCTATACAGCACAAATTAGACAGCCATATTAAGGCAGTTAGCCAGGTGGCAAAGATTTTACCCATTTCAAAGGTTGTGGTAGAGGTTGCTTCTTTTGACATACAGAAGATCAAAAACCCCGATATAAGCGGGGAAGATTACCAAAACGGTGAACAGAAAGGCTTTTGGAATGTGAGGGAGTATGTGTTGTTTAGAGATGATCACACATGTCAAATATGCAAAGGCAAATCCAAAGATACAGTTTTGGAAGTTCACCACATAACACCGAGAAGCAAAGGTGGCACAGACAGACCCGACAACCTAATAACCTTATGCCACACCTGCCACGAAAAGCTGCATAAAGGCGAAATAAAAGCCGTATTAAAGCCTAAAAACAACGGCTTTAAACCTGAATCCTTTATGTCCACTATTAGGTGGAAGGTGGTAGACAGGCTAAGAGAACTCGGCTACAGCGTGTCTCACACTTACGGCTATTTGACTAAAAACAAAAGAACAGGCTTAGATCTACCTAAGACACATATCAACGATGCTTTTGTTATAGCTGGTGGGACTAACCAAGAAAGACTGGATAAATACTTCTTTATTAAGCAGGTTAGAAAGTGCAACAGAAAGCTCTACAAAGGGGCAAGAAGCCATATCAAGAACACAGCGGAGAGGTTTGTTATGGGCTTTCAGAGATTTGATAAGGTGCTTTGGAAAGGGACTGAGTGTTTTGTTTTTAGCAGGAGGAAAAGAGGATACTTCGATCTAAGAAAACTTGACGGAACTAAAGTTAACTCTTCGGCTAACGCAAAAAAACTGAAACTCTTAGAGAGTGCAAGGACGTTCCTTGTGGAGCTGAGAAATGTTGCCTAAAACCAAGAAGAAAGGAGGTAAGTAGGCACTCTTCTCACCGCCCTGAAGGGCGGAGTCCCCGAGCGCTGAAAAGGAGGATGGCGAGGATAAAAAGAAATGAGATAAAAGTTTTCTTGGCTGAAAGCAATAAAAATACTCAGCTGTTGGTATTCTCCTTTAAAAGAGACAAATGGATAAAGACAGAAATATCTACTTGCGTAGACAACGATGCACAGCGTGTAACCGTAAGATTTAATATAAGGCCGTTTGATGATGAGGAATGTCTCTGTAAAATACTTGCCTGCTACAAACTATCATTCTCTCTTGAAACTCTAAGAATTGAAAATAAAACCTCTTATGTAGAGAGAATAAGAGAATGGTTCGACAAAATAACCATAGACTTCCCAAACGACAAGGAATGCATCATTGAAATGGGAACAGTCACTCCAGCTCCAGTAAGGCTGAAAACAGCTGTGATGTTTGTTGTAGAGGCTGTAACCGCATCTCTGCTCACTGGATTAGCTGAAAGAAAAAAAATACAGAACATAGACAAAAGGTTTAACAAGTGGATCTCAGAGACATTTTCTAACGGTTTCTCCATACAAACCACTTGGGATAAGAAGAAAAGAAAAGAAAAACAGAAAGAACAAGAAGATCAGCAAGCTAACCAAGAAAAAGAGATTGAGCAAGAAGATCAAATTGACCAAGTAAAACCAACTAACCAAACAAGAAATAATGCTCCCGATCCCATTCCGCAAGACATTTTCCTTTTTGAGGGTTAACACCCTCTTTTTTTTACCACAACAACAGTAACTTTCTACACCTATTATTTTGTTATACTTTCCATTTTTTCACAAAATTATTGGAAGGTAAAGTTAAAGTTGATGAAAGGATACCTTAAAGTCGATGGAAGGTAAAATTCATTTTTCTTTTTAATTCAAAAACCCCAGAAGGTAAAGTTAAAGTCGACGGAAGGTAAAGTTAAAGTCGACGGAAGGTAACGAATTTTTAATTTTCCTATTTGAGATATTGGCGTAATAACAACATTTTCTCAAAATAATTCAAAAACCCCAGAAGGTAAAGTTAAAGTCGACGGAAGGTAAAGTTAAAGTCGACGGAAGGTAACCCAAAAACCCCGATTTTCGACCCTTTTTTGCAGAATAGTAATATAGAATAGTGACTATTCTGTTACAGAATAGTATACAGAATAGTCACTATGCAAAAGCGCATTGGCGCCCCTTTAAGGGCGCCTGCGCTTTTGCATAAAAAAGAATAAAAAAATCGGATACGCTTCGCTATCGCTTCGCTCTTTCACTTCGCTTCGCTCAATAATATTCTCCCCTACCGCTCCTACTGAAACCGCTTCGAAGAATAATCGCTACACGGGGAGAATATTATTTCGCTACGCTAAATGGATCAAAAAGAGCAACTTTTTTCTAAAAAGCTACTCTATCAAGAACAGAAAGAGAAGATGTAGCGCTGACGAGGGTGGCATTCGAAGATGCCCGTCGCTACGGGCATCACTCCAATTTCTTCACTGCTTCTCTCTTTGTGTCGGGTATTAGATGTGAGTATCTTTCTGTCATGGCGAGCGTTTTATGTCCCATTAACTCTTTGATTGTATAGATGGGGGTTCCCTGTATGGCAAGCCAGCTTGCAAAGGTGTGGCGCAAGGTGTGAAAAACCACCTTGTCTCTCGGGTCTGTGATGCCGTCGTTAAAGCCGAGCTTGTTTACAACTCTCTCAAATGTTCTTGAAATTCTTATAATTTTTGATCCATTTTTAGTGAAAAAAACAAAGGATTCTGGTTTTGTTTTTAAGTTTGGTAATCGTTCTTTTCGCTGAGTGAGTATTTGTTCCACTCCATCTGTCATGTAAGCGACTCTGCTGGTTCTGTTTTTAGGATCTTTAACGTGTATGAGCTTATTTTGAAAATCTATGTCTTGCCACTTTAGGTTTGCTATTTCACCAAACCTCATACCTGTATAGAGGGATATATAAGCCATTTCATAAACTTGTTGGGAGTGTTTTTTGAGTTCTTCTAAGAGCCTTTTAGCCTCTTCTTTTGTTAGAAACCTCAATCTCCTGTTATCTGCCTTTTTTACTTTAACGCTTTTAACAGGATTAGTCCCGCTGTAAAATCCCCACTCCGCTGCTTTATTGAACACTTGCCTAACTACAGCTATAGCATACTCAGCAGTTCTCGGACTTCTACCAGCTTGGAGTATGTTTCTTTTGATTTTTTCAATATCCAAAGGGGAAATGGTAGAAAGAGATTTATTACCAATTACAGGTTTTATCCAAAGTCTGTAATAGCTTTCCTCACGAGGAAAAGACACTTTCTCTTTTGCATAAGGAACGTATTTTTTCTCGAAAAAGAGATCAAATGGTATTTTCTTATCAGTTAAAGAGTAAACGCTGTCTATCAGTGCCTGTTTAAGTTTCGTTTCCAGCTGTTTAGCTTGAGGTAGCGTGACTCCTGTAAATTCTTTTCTTACTGTCTTGTAGTTGTGGTTGACGTGAATCCTCACAGTCATAACACCTTTAGGTCTCGGAGTATTGCACTTGGGACAGGATTTATGTTTCGATGAATATTCGTTTTTACATGTTGGGCAAACGATGTATATAGGCATTTTCTCCTCCTTTCGATGGAGAAATATCGGAGAAAAGAGTATAAAAAAATAGGAAAAAAGCAAGAAAAAATTGAGATAAAAAAGTAAAAGAACAAAACAGGAAAATGTTGATACGCAAAGCATTTTCAGAGAATTTTCCTATAAAAATAAGGATTAAGGAAAGTAATAGACAAAAGACTGAAAATCCCTGTGTCCGAGGTTCGATTCCTCGTCTCGGCACCATGAAAAGCCTTCAATCAAGCCAATCTTGAGGCTGCTCTCAAGATTGGCTTTTTTAGTTTCCCTTAATTAGTCCCCTATTAGTCCACAAAAATGAAATTGATTACCCTCGGATGGACTAAGGGTATTTCTCTTTTCTCTATCTTTTATCTTTAGCGGAATCCGTTTAAACAGCCCAACTGTAAGCATATAAGCATAACCAGAAAAAACCATAGGTAAACGGGAGTATGCTTATTTTTTAGAATCAACTGCTATGCGTAAACTTTTTTCTCAAGATACATTCAGTTTTTAGTATTGATAAATCTATAATACTCAGACCTTCTAATTAGAGAAGTCTTTTATTCCTGTTTCTTTGATTTTTTTCACTCTTCCCAAAATTTTTTATCTACATAACCGTCACTCATTGATTTTTCCTTATCCTAATGAAGCGTAACTTCCCTTTTTCTCAACAGTTCAATAAAGTCCCAGACAGACAGTCCTGTCAATTTTCTTGCTTGGACAAAAAAGTTTGCTTTTCTCAAAAAGATAGACAGCAAGCTCCTTTTTTATTGTAGAGTTCACTTCCTTTTTAGGTATTCCCAAAGCTCTGATTGTATCCTCTGGGATTTCTATGTAGTACTTTTCCATTTTTTGCCGCTCCGTAATTTTGAGTTCTTAAAAATATTATCAAATATCCCGTTTTTGTTCCAACAGTTTGGATTAAAATCAATTAGTTCCTGGCTTTATCTATGCTTTCAGCGTCTCACTGTATTGACCTTTTAAAGAAATAGTCTTACTATATTAGTATGATAAAATAGTCAATTAGGAGGCTAAAATGCTCATTAGCGCAAGTGAGGTTAAGGCAAAGGGCGTATCTTTCATAGGTAAGCTGATAAAAAAGCACAAAGAGGTGTTTATCACTGTAAGGGGCAAGAAGAAATTTGCCGTCCTTCCTATTGAAGAGTACGAAAGGCTTAAAGAGGCAGAGCTCGATAGGCTTATTTTTGAAGCAGAAAAGGATTATGAAGAAGGCAGGTATATTAAGGAAACAGCTGATGAGCATTTTAAGAGGCTCGGGATTTAAGGAGTCTACTTAGCATTTGGTGGGACTTGTTTTTTGACCTAAATCTCACTCAGTATTCTTTCAATTCTTGTTTTTAACTTAGGAAGCTCATACTCTATGGTGTTCCATACAAGCTCATGCTTTATACCAAAATAGAAGTGTATAAGCTTATCTCTAAAACTTGCCATCTCTTTCCAGGGTATATCTGTATATTTCTGTCGTATTTCCTCTGGAATATGTTTAGATGCTTCCCCAATGATCTCAAATTTTCTTATAACAGCACTAAAGACCATGTCGTTTTTTCTGAACTCTTCAAAATCTATATCTTTAACAAATTTTTCAATTGCATCAATAGCTTTTAGAATATCTTTTACATACAACTTGATATCTCTTTTCATATAAAAATAGCCTCTTTCACTATCCTTTCTCTTAATTCCTCTCTAATGGTATCCTGAGGCACTATATCAACATCGATGCCAAGTTTCTCTTGCAGAAACATAGATAATCTCATGTAATCAAAGAGTGTGGCGTCTTTGTGAAATTTCACAAGTATGTCAACATCGCTATCTGATTTCTGTTCTCCCCTTGCAAAAGAACCGAAAATCCCCACTACTTCTGCCCTAAAGTTTTGTTTTATATCGTTTTTAAAGTCCTTTAAGATTTTCTCAACTTCTCCGACACTTTTCATCTTTTCGTTGGCCCCTTAATAAGCTTTTTGGTCTTTTTTGTTTTGTTTTTAAAACTACCCCGCATCTACTCTTTAAATAAAGTTTATTGCACCGTCGCCATAAAGTCAAATTTTCGAGTTTTTCAAAATAGAATAAAGAGAGTTCTACTGCCAAAAGAGATTCTGGAGTCTCCACAAACGGTCATCTAAATTCCTCAGTTTCAGCTTTTTTAAAAAATTCTAAGACCCTCCAAACTAAGCAGACTCTTCCTCTATAATCTGATGCAAAACGCTTTTTTATCTTATCCAATTTTCCACCTTTAAAGCTTCTATCCTTCTAAACTCTCTCTCATTATTAGTCACAAGAACGGCACCTAAAGATATTGCATGGGCAGCAATTTGGAGATCATAAGCCCCTATAATATTGCCTTTTCTTTCAAGCTCTGCTCTGATTTTCCCATAGATTTCAGCTGCTTTTGTATCGAAGTTGTAGATAGTAAAGTTTTCTATAAAACCCTTTATGAGGCTAATTAGCCTCTCACTGTTTTTCTTGTAAGCACCATAGAACAGTTCAGAAACAACAACAGATGAAAGGGCTAATTCGTGCTCTCTCTCCACTTCTTTAAGTTTCACTTTTATTCTTTCCGGTGTACTTCTGATTATATAGCTGCAGATGTTGGTGTCGAGCATGTAAACCATCTAAAACAACTCCTTTTCTTGAGGTAGAGGTTGGTTTCTTTCCTTCATAAAATCACTGGTAATATCTTTAGACTCTCTAAGCCTATCAAATAACTCATCCCATTTATTATCTGGTGGAATTAATACTATACGCTTACCTTCTCTCTTTATATACACAGTATCGCAGTTTAATCTAAACTCTTTCGGTAGTCTAACCGCATAGGAGTTGCCGCTTTTAAATACCTTTGTTTTGCGCATATTTGCCTCCTTATTGAGTATCTATTAGTAGTATATACATAAATACCAAAAATGTAAAGGGAAAAACAAGCCGCAAAACAGGATCCTATTACAGAAAAACACAGGGGCAAAATAAAATTTCCACTGCTTCCATTTTCAAAAATCAAGTTCTAAAAAAATTTGGCTCTTCCCAAAAATCTATATGGGTAATCCAAACTCCATGAGTTATGCAAAGAGCAATTTATTTTTACTACGTTCAACCCTTTACCCTTTATATATCAACTTCAAACATTTCTATTCCCATTCGTTGTGTATGATTGATACCTATTAAAGCCATCTCTTCCCTTGCAATGTGTATCTTGGATCTTCCAAACCTTTTATTTAACTCATCAACCGCCTTGTATAGACGGATTATTTTGTCTATCTTTGTTTTATTTTCAAAAAGCGTGTATTGTTGCTTTGTTGTTAAATCACCCAAAATAACTCCTGTTTGCCTGTAGAATAGGTTTTCATCGTAAATCATCTCAAAGGCCTTTTTAAGCGTGTCCACAAACAAAAGTGGTACATTGGTAGCGTTTTTTAGTTTAAGTTTCACATATGAGGTCTGATAATCGTGGGTTTTTAAGAATACAATGAGCTTTCTGGCTGCAAGTTTGTACATCCTTACTTTCATGCATGCATTCTCTAAGTTTCTGATGAGCTCCCCAAGCAGTTTTTCTTTATCACTTGTGGGCTTACTGAAGCTCTTTGACTTGCTTATGGATTTGTAGGTGGATTTCTTGTTGGGATCAACTTTTAATACAGATTCACCCCTTAGCTCATGATATATCTCCATGTATGGTTTAGAAAGAAATCTTTTTAAATACTCCTCTTTCGCCCGCGCAAAATCCAAAGCCGTGTATATGCCAAGTTTATTCAAAAGCGACGCCGTATTTTTGCCTATACCCCAAACATCTTCAACATTCACCTGTTTTAAGTACCTATGAATAGATTTTGCTTCTATAGCTACAAGGCCATGTGGTTTGTTCATCTTTGATGCAATCTTTGCAAGCACCTTTGTGGGTGCTACACCTATGGATACGCTTATGCCAATCCTTTTTTCTATTTCATCTTGGATAAGTCTTGCTATACCCAGATAGCTTGTGTTGTAAATCCTTCTTAAGCCCGTCAAATCTACAAACGCCTCGTCTATTGAGTATTCTTCTACAACAGGAGAAAAATTTCTTAAAATCTCAAACATCCTGACAGAAAACATGCTGTACTTTTCATAGTCGGATTCAACAACCACAAGGTCTGGGCAAATTCTTTTTGCTTCACTGATTAACATTCCCCTCTTTATACCTTTTGCTTTGGCGGAATAGCTCAAAGCTGTAACTATACCCCTCTCTTTGCCTACCACAACATTTTTGTCCTTTAGTGTTGGGTTTGTTGCAACCTCACATGCCACAAAGAAAGCATCCGCATCAATATGGGCTATAGCTTGTGGCCATGATGCCACAGATAAGACAAATTCCTTTGGTTTTTCCGACATTCCTACTTATACTTCCTCACAACGCCAATAACAACACCAGCAACTACAAGTTCATTTTTCGGTTTTATTGGTTTGTACTTCTTGTTTGCAGGTTTTAGTATGTAATCTTTGCCAACCTTTGACAAATATTTCATAGTCCACTGACCATCAACTTGAGCTATGACTATGTCGTTCGCTTTGGGCTTCCTCGATCTATCCACTATGACATAATCACCTGGTAAAATACCCGCCTCTATCATGGAATCGCCAGAGACTTTAAGCATAAATGTAGATTCTGGGTGTTCCACAAGGAACCTATCCAGAGAGATTGTGTCTAAAAGCTCTTCCTCTGCCGGTGATGGAAAACCTGCCTCTACCTGCCCTACAAGTTTTATCGAAAATGGGCTTGATGAAAAGTGTATATAGCCCTTCTCATCCCTTTTTATGAGATTTAGTTCTATCATCTTATTGATTATTTTAAAAACGGCATTCTTTGATTTAACACCAAATAGAAGTGCCATTTCTGAATACGAGGGCATACGTGAGTGTTTTATGTAAAAGTCTCTTATTAGCCCATATCGTTCTTTTAGTTTTTCATCACGGTTAATACCCACAAAGTACCCTCACATAGCTTAGTCATTGATATTATAGTGAACGATTGTTTACTTGTAAAGCGTTTTTTAAACTACCTACCAAACACTTCTCTTAGAAGCTCTGTCACCCTTTTAGCTGGATCTTTCCTAATAGCTTCCTCCTCCTTTGCCATGTAGTAAAAGATGCCGTCTTCTGCTTTATTTAAAACATAATCTGTCAAATTCAAATTCACTTTCTTACCAAATGGCAAGGTGTTAATACTGTTTACAATGGAATTGTACGTTTTAACGGCATCAACCTCGCTCAAAGTCTTATCAACAATTGGTCTCATCTCGCTTTTTAATTTCTCACCCATATTTTCTCTGAAATACTGGGTGGCAGCATCGTCTGGACCTTTATAAATCCTGTACACATCCCTTATCGTCATGTGCTTAATGGCATCCAAAAATAACTCCTTTGCTTTCGGCGTCGCAAGTTCAGCAGCCCTGTTAAGCTTTATCTCCAACTTATCCAATTTTCCTGATAAGCCAATCCTATCTAAAACACCCCTGAGACTTTCAAGTTTCGAAGGCAAGGGTATATGCACCTTCCTATCTTTATAAAAACCGTTAACTCTACCCAACTTAGACACAGTGTTGGAAACGGCAATACTCAAAGCCTCTTTTAGCCCCGCCGCTATTTTACTTTTGGATAAATTGCTGGATTGGCCTTTTTCCTGCATTCCGCCGAAACCCTTCAAGTGGTTCACAGTATCGTTTAACCAGCTTGCGTTTGCACTAAAACCAACAAAAACAAAAAGCAAAATCGCACTTATTAGCTTATTCATTTGAGCCCTCCTTTTTCAGGTGAACATCCATTTGTGGATAAGGTATTGATATGCCTTTTTGGTCGAAAGTAGTCTTTATCTTTTCAAGCAAATCGAAATACACATTCCAATAATTACTTGCCCTAACCCATGGCCTCACAACAAAGTTAATACTACTGTCTCCAAGCTCTGAGACCGCTACAATAGGCTTTGGATCTTTTAGTACTCTATCATCTCTTTCTAATATCTCATTCAGTATACTTTTTGCGAGTTTTATGTCATCATCGTATCCTATACCAACAGTTATATCTACTCTTCTTGTGTCCTTAACAGAATAGTTTATTATGTTGTCCCCCACAATTTTAGAGTTAGGGACTATAATACTCCTATTATCAGGTGTCCTCAATATGGTGTTAAATATTGAAATCTTTTCTATAGTTCCGCTAACACCGGCAACTTCGACAAAGTCGTTTAACCTAAACGGCCTTAGAAACATAATCAAAACTCCTGCGCCCAGGTTTGATAGGTTGTTTTGCAAAGCTAAACCAACAGCCAATGTTGCAGCACCCAAGATGGCAACAAAAGATGTCATCTTCATTCCTAAAGTACTTAAAGCCGCTATAACAACAAGAACGAGTAAACTCACATTCGTTAGATCAAGCAAAAAACCTATCAATGTTTCATCAACCTTTGCTTTACCTAAAGCCTTGCGCATCAGTCTTAATATGACATTGATTGCAAACTTTCCAATAACAAATATAGCCAAAGCACCAATGAAACGAACACCATACTGAACTACAATATCCAAAATCGTCTGAGATAAACTATCCATGATTTCCTCCCAAAATTTACTTCACATATTTTTCATAGCTTGGGTTGGGGTACTTATAAAAGCCCTCACCTGTTTCCACGCCAAGTTTACCCTTGTCCAAAAATTCCTCTTTAATTCTTTTGGCCCTATCAAAAAGCTCTTTGCTGTTCGTACGTTTAGCATCCATGAGCACAACATTGTAAATTGTCCTCAATCCAATCAAATCCATAACGCCAAAAGGACCAAACTTCGATTTTGTACTAATAATCCAGGCTTTATCGATATCCTCAAAGTTTGCCACACCGCTGAAGTACAAATGCTGGGCAGATGCAAGCCAAGGAATTAGCATGGAATTCAGCACATAACCCCTCTGCTCTTTGTAAATTTTAATTGGCTCCATGCCAATATCTTTTGCAAACTCAACAACCTTATCGAAAACTTCCATATCTGTTTCGCTATGCCCCATAATCTCTGCTATATTTGCTTCCCATATGGGATTTGCAAAGTGTAAGGCCAAAAACCTCTGGGGTTTATGCACGACGCCCTTTAATTCAGTAGGCATTAAAGTCGAAGAATTTGTTGTTATAATTGTGTTTTCAGAAACAATATTGGAAACATTACTTAAAAACCCTCTTTTCAATTCCAGATCCTCAGGTATGGATTCAATGACAATATCGATATTTTTCAGAGCCTTTTCCAAATCTGTAAGATAGACAAGCCTACTGAACGGTTCTTCCGTTTTGAATAATTTAGAGTACCTTTCGTGAAACCTCTTGCAACGCTCTAAACCCTTTTCATCTACTTCATACACATTCACTTCAAATCCAGACAAAGCCACCTGCCAAGAAATTTGGGATCCCAAAACCCCACATCCACACACAGAGACCTTCATAAACCCTCCCACCATCTTTTGCCTCATAGTACACAAAAACAATCCAGTAATAAAGTTAAATTGATAAAAAACGAAAAATATGTTTTAATTGTTAAAAAAGGGGTGCAGGTATGACTTCAAACCTTCTTCCTCTTCTAATTCACAACACGGTTGCTGTTTTGACGATAGTAAACCCGATAGCCGCAGCAAGTATTATGCTCGGAATGGTGTCAAGCAACTCCAAAGACACCATAAAACCCATAGCTTTAAAGTCAACCTTAACACTTCTCATAGCGTCATTCGTTACTCTCTTTGGTGGTGAATTCATCTTTAAAATCTTCAGCATAAACACCGATTCACTTAAGGTCATAGGCGGTGTGATTTTGATGTTAATAGCCGTAAATATGGCCTATGGTCAGCATAAACAAGGCAAACACACAAAGGAAGAAGACGACGAGGCGCAAAGCAAAGAGGATATCTCCATTGTTCCATTAGGTATTCCCATACTTTTCGGCCCTGGTTTAATTGCCACCATAATTGTCCTACATTCCAGTTTGGCAAGCCAATCTTCTGTCATTTTATCCTACATCATAAACGGCATATCTATCATTCTTGCTTCCATTGCAACATTCTTCACGCTATTATACGCCGTTGCCATAGACAAGCTGCTCGGTACTACGGGTGTAAAGATACTGACGCGCATCATGGGTCTTATCGTTGGTGCAATTGCAGCGCAATTCTTAATCGGCGGAATTAAAGGCCTTTGGGGTGCATAGCACCTCACACGTTATAAAGCTTTTCATAGTATTCTTCAAGCATTCTATCACTGTCAAAATACGGCAATACATCCCTCATGGATTGTTTAACAATGCTCAACCACTTCTCCTTATCCTCGTAATACATAGGAACTACCGTATCCTCAAGTATATTCATTAGATTTGTGGCATCAATGTCATCCTGCTGCTCGAAAGACAAACTCGTATCAACGGGGGGTATGACAAAGGAATTCACACCGTCTTTGGCAAATTCTATGAACCAGCCATCCAACGTTGATAGATTAATAGCTCCGTTCATCGCAGCTGTCATGCCACTCGTTCCAGAGGCTTCCCTTGTAAGCCTCGGTGTATTAAGCCAAATGTCTGCTCCTCTTTTCAAAAGTTTGGATAGCTTAAGCTCATAGCCCACAAGCACAGCTGCCCTTTTAAGCGTTGAGCACAAATTAATCAGGTCGTTAAACAGGTTTATGCCGTATTGGTCAAAGGGATACGGCTTGCCAGCCCAAATAACCTGAATGGGTTGTTTCTCCCTTTCAACAAGATGTTTGAACCTCTCGATCTTCATCCTCAAAAGCCACGGTCTTTTGTACTCAACAAACCTCCTCGCCCAAACAATCGTTAAAACGTCCTCATCAAAAATCTTACCCGTCTGATCAGCAACAACTTCAAACAACTCTCTCTTATAGCGCTTCTTTATTGCTTCAATCTCATAGTCCATGTCGTTTTCAAGCGCCTCATACAACTCCTTACTCTTCCATAACTTTGTGTTCTGGGCATTTGTGATAGCCACAATATTGGATGTATCCACATCGTTCTTCCACATATCCACAGTCACTTCCCAATGTCTCTTGGACACGGCGTTGGATTTTTTAGATAATCGCAAAGCGGCCAAAGTCAAATTGAAATCATCCCCATAAATGCCCGTGATCCTTTTGACCTCTTCAAGGTCAACACCGTTAAAGAAGTTCAAATGGGCAAGCTTGAGTATGTGATGGGACTCGTTGCCAGCTTTCAATGGCGTATGTGTGGTGAATACGAGCCTTTTTTTAACCTCATCAACACTTTTGTACTTAGAGTAAAGATAAAATGCCACCGGTATGGCATGGCCCTCGTTTATATGGTAAACATCTACCTCTTTGCCCAACTCATCCAAAACCTTTGCTCCGCCTATACCCAATACAATTTCCTGTTTTATCCTCGTATCCTCATCGTTATCGTAAAGCTTCTTTGTTATTGTCCTTGCAAGGAAACTGTTCTCTTCAATGTCCGTTGAAAGCAAAATAACCGGAGCCGTTTTAAATATGGACGGATCCAAATAATAAGCCCTAACCTTTACCTCTTCACCGTGTATTGTTATGGAAGTCGTCAAAAGCTCTTTTAAAAAGTAGTACTTCTTTCTTCTAAACTCTACCTTCATGTAGTCTTCGTAATCCCTTTCCTGATCATAATAACCCTCTGTCCAAAGTATGCCAACACCCGTAACATCACAACCATTCTCATAGGCACTTTTAAGATAACTGCCAGCCAAAAATCCCAAACCACCAGCGTAGATCTTTAAACACTGATCTATTGCAAACTCCATAGAAAAGTAAGCAATCCTCTTGTTCTTACAAAATTCCTTTTTATCCATAAACACACCCCCTTCTTTTTAACATCTTAACAATAAATATACACCAACTTACACAAAGCGACAACTCATTTAAATGTTTTGAAGTGAGAGGATTTTGTGATAAAATAAATGTAAGTTTAAGTGTCATAAACGAGGAGGCATGTATGGGTATAGGTATCTTGTGTTCTGGCGGTGATGCAGCCGGAATGAATCCCGCAATTAGGTATTTCGTTGACAAATGTATTTCGAAGGGTGAAGAGCCTTATTTCATCTATAGCGGATTCGAGGGGATGATAGATGGAAAGATAAAAAGAGCGACACACAAAGACGTTTCGGGTATACTTTATAAAGGCGGAACGATAATTAAATCCTCACGGTCAAAAAGGTTTCTTGAGAAAAAATACAGAGAACAAGCATACGAACAGTTAAAGAAACATGGGATAGAGAAATTGGTCGTTTTAGGTGGCAATGGGTCGTTTAAGGGCTTAAAGGTCTTTCATGATGAATTCGGTGTTAAGTTTATCGGGATACCAGCGACCATCGACAACGATATATACGCAACTGAATACTGTTTGGGCGTGGACACGGCATTGAACGTCATAAGGATGTCTTTGGATTACATCAGGGACACGGCCTCGTCATTTAGAAGGGCATTTGTCATTGAAATTATGGGAAGGGAGTGCGGATATTTGGCTTTGGTCTCTGCTTTAACAAGCGGCGCTGAGGTTTGTGTAATACCTGAGTTGGGGTATAATCTAAACAATTTGAGGATAAGGTTAGAAAAGGAAATCAAGGAAGGTAGGGACTACATATTAGCCATCGTTGCGGAAGGCACTGGAGCAACAAATGAGATTGCAGAGTGGCTAAAGAACGATCTACACATGGACACGCGCATAACGATTTTAGGTCATATTCAAAGGGGCGGCAATCCAACGGTTTACGATAGGCTTATGGGTTATGAATTCGTAGAACACGGCCTTGAAGCCCTACTTAGTGGAAAAGTTGAAGAGGGCGTTGTTGTATTCAGAAAAGGTGAGTTTTTCATAGAATCGATAGATTACGTTGCTTCACATCAATACAAGATCAAGGACGAATTGTTAAAACTGGCCGGAAAATTGACCGGCGTTTATGTATAAAAGGAGAAAAGCCATGATAGAGAAAGATTTGGAGAGCATGGGTATAATAAACCTAAAGAGCATTAAAAGAAACCTAAATTCCCCTATGCTTTATGAGGAAATCATAAACAACAAAGAGGGCCTTATAGCGCATTTGGGGCCTGTTGTTGTAAAAAGCGGCAAGTACACGGGTAGATCACCAGAGAATAGATTTATCGTTTATCAAGAACCGTCTTCAAAGAATATTTGGTGGTCAAAGGAAAACAAGCCCTTCGATAAGGATAAATACGAAACGCTTTACAATAGAATTATTGCCTATCTACAAAGAAAGAACGTCTACGTAATGGACGGTTATGCAGGTGCCCATCCAAACTATAGGATCCCTGTAAGGGTCATATCAAGGTGGGCGTGGCATTCGCTTTTTGCAAGGAACATGTTTATCCGCGAACTGGACAAAGAGAAATTGAAAACGTTTAAGCCAGAAATTAAGCTTATTGTAATACCCGAATTCCAAGCATCGCCCAAAATCGATGGAACAAATTCCGAAGCCTTCGTTATTTTAAACATAGACAAAAAGGAGATCATAATCGGCGGAACGGGTTATGCAGGAGAGGTAAAAAAGGCCGTTTTCAGTATGGTTAACTACTTCTTCCCTTTAAAAGGCATCATGACAATGCATTCAAGCGCCAATATGGGTAAAAACGGCGATGTAGCCGTATTCTTTGGACTGTCTGGAACAGGCAAAACAACCCTATCGAGTGACCCAAATAGATTTTTAATCGGAGATGACGAAATAGCGTGGTGCGACGACGGTGTATTCAATATAGAAGGCGGCTGTTATGCAAAGGTAATTAGGCTCTCAAAGGAAGATGAGCCGTTGATCTACGAGGCAACGAGAAAATTCGGGACAATATTGGAAAATGTTGTGATAAATGAAGAGACGCGAAGGGTGGACCTAAACGACAACTCCATAACAGAGAACACGCGCGCATCCTATCCAATAACACATATACCAAATATCGTTGAAGGCTCATGCGCCGGCCATCCCAACAACATAATCATGTTAACATACGACGCTTTTGGCGTTCTACCACCTGTGTCGTACTTAACAAAGGAGCAAGCCATGTTCCATTTCTTGAGCGGTTATACAGCCAAAGTAGCAGGCACAGAAGAGGGTGTAAAAGAGCCAAAAGCCACATTCTCGACCTGTTTCGGTGCACCATTTATGACGTTGAAACCATCGGTCTATGCAAAACTTCTGGGGGAAAAGATAGAAAAGCACGGGACAAGGTGCTGGCTTGTAAATACGGGCTACATTAAAGGCGGCTATGGAAAGGGCGAAAGGATAAGTATAAAGTACACAAGGGCAATCATCGATGCCATTTTGAACGACAGACTTGCACGCATCGAAAAGGACACCCTACCCTACTTCAACATACAATTTCCAAAACACTGCCCAAACGTGCCAAGCGAAATTTTGACGCCTTACAAAATGTGGAAAAACAGGGATGAATACGATAGGCAACTTAAAAGACTGGCTAAAGAGTTTATTGAGAACTTTAAGGAATTTGAGTCCTTCTGTAGCGAGGATATAGCACAGGCAAAACCAAGACTATGAAACGGGCTTGAGGTACAAAACAGAAAGAGGGGGTAAATCCAAGCGTATTGAGTATTTTCGGTTGTGCATGGGCTTTTCATAAGTTTCGATAACATCGTTCTCCATACCCCAACCGCCGAAGGTTGGGTCTTGAGAGTTGAAGATTTGTACGTATGTGCTATTTTTATCAACACCAAATTCAAAGTTGTTATACGTAAAATCGGCAAAATTACACACAACGATTATCTCTTCATCGCCGTTTTTCCTTTTGAAAATCACGATATTCTGCTCTGCGTGGTCGTAAAGGAGCTCAAAGCCTGAACTATTACAATCCAACCACAAGGCCTTTTCACTTTTATATATTGAATTCAGCGTTTTTAGAAGCTCTTGAACTCCTTTGTTCAACGGATTTTCAAGTACCTGCCAATCAACCTCCGATGCGAAGTTCCACTCACCGTATTGGGCAATTTCATCGCCCATAAACAACAGCTTCTTGCCAGGATGGGCAAACATAAAGCCAAATAAAGCCCTTAAATTGGCAAATTTTCTCTCTATGTCACCGGGCATCTTATTGATGAGCGAGCCCTTCATGTGGACAACCTCATCGTGGCTCAAAGGCAAGATATAGTTTTCACTAAAGGCATAAACAAAACTGAACGTTATTTGGTGATGGTGGTATTTGCGAAAAACAGGATCAACCTTGAAATACTCCAACGTATCGTGCATCCATCCCATATTCCACTTATAGCCAAAACCCAAACCATCTTTATCAACGGGCCAGGTAACCTTAGGAAATGCTGTTGATTCTTCGGCTATCATAGTTATACCCTTAAAATCCCTATAACAGCTCTCGTTGAGTTTTTTTAAGAAATCTATAGCCTCCAAATTCTCCCTGCCACCGAACCTGTTGGGAATCCATTCTTTCCTTGCATAATCCCTGTAGATCATCGACGCAACAGCATCAACACGCAATCCATCTATGTGATACATGTCAAACCAAAAATGGGCGGAAGACAAAAGGAAGCTTCTAACCTCGCCCTTTGAATAGTCAAAAACAGAGCTTTTCCATTCGGGGTGATAACCGAGTCTTGGATCTTCGTACTCGTATAAAGCCGTGCCATCGAAGGCAATCAAACCGTGTCCATCAACGGCAAAGTGGCTCGGCACCCAATCCATGATAACCCCAAAGCCATTTTTGTGCATAATATTGACAAAAGCCATAAAATCCTTTGGTTCGCCGAAGCGCGCCGTGGGTGAAAAGTAGCCCGTTGATTGATAGCCCCAAGAACCGTCGTATGGGTGTTCTGTAATGGGCAAAAGTTCAACATGGGTAAAGCCCATCTTCTTCATGTATTCAACCAACTCGTAAGCAAGCTCTTTATAGTTCGAATAACCACCGTCGGATTTGCGCTTCCAAGAGCCCAGATGCACCTCGTATATGCTCATGGGTTTATCGAAATTTTGACTTCTCTTTTTAAGCCATTCACCATCTTCCCACTCGAAACCGCTAAGATCGTAGATTACACTCGCAGATTTCGGTGGTTTCTCACTGAAAAAGGCAAATGGATCGGCTTTTAGGTTATAAGCGCCAAAGGGCGTTTCGATGTGGAACTTGTACGTCTGATAGATTTTAGCATTTTCAACAAAGTCAGACCAAATACCGCTGTTTTTATCCTTTTTTAAGGGATTCGCATCCTTGTTGTAGCCGTTAAAATCGCCAACAACACTCACAAAAGGAGAATTAGGTGCCCAAACGGCAAAGTAGACTCCCTTTCTACCGTCCTTTTCAACGATATGAGCACCCAATTTTTTGTAAAGTTTAGTATGGCTGCCCTCTTTAAACAGATATATATCGTAATCGGTAAAAGTCAAATCATCCAAGCACACGCTTATGGACCTCTTCATACTTCTTTGCGCTTTCGTCCCAGCTAAACACCTTGCTCATTGCCCTTCTAATCATAATCTCAATGGCATCTTTGTCGTAAAGCCACGTTTCCAATGCCCATTTCACCGTATTAAACAGTGCCTCAGGCGTTGCATCGTAGAACTTAAACCCCCATCCATTTTTTGTGTAAGGGTCAAAATTCTCAACCGTATCATCCAAACCGCCAACAGCCCTGACAATGGGCAAAGTGCCGTATCTAAGCGAGTAAATCTGATTTAGGCCGCATGGCTCAAACAAACTTGGCATGAGAAACAGGTCACTTCCCGCCTCAATTTTGTGCGCAAGCTCGTCACTATAGCCTACATAGACACCGAAATTCGAACGTGTCGCACTTACATGAGAGAAAAACTCCTCAGCCCACTTCTCGCCGCTACCCAAAAAGACTATCTGTAAGGGCAAATCCAGAAGCTTGTCTATTACCGCTGCAATGAGTTCTATGCCCTTCTGCTTCACAAACCTGCCAATAAAGCCAACAATTGGTATGTCGTCTCTAACTTCCAAACCAAACAGATTTTGCAAATCCCTTTTGCATTCACCCTTGCCGCTCAAATCGTCTATGTCGTAGTTTTTTGCAATGTATTTATCGGTTTTTGGATTCCACACATCGTAGTCCACACCGTTTAAAATGCCGTAGAGCTTGTAAGCATGGG
>WFQR01000185.1 GCA_015486955.1 Hippea sp.
AAAAATGGTGGGCGGTACAGGATTTGAACCTGTGGCCCCTTGCGCGTGAAGCAAGTGCTCTTCCGCTGAGCTAACCGCCCACCTGCCTTTTATCTTATCGAAAAAAAGCCTTTTGTCAATCCCAAATAGCGTTGGCGTCATAACCACATTTTTTGTTGACACACGAAAGGAACATTTTGTATAAAATTTACATGTTGCTTAAGTATTTACTCACCTTTTTTATCCTATTCATGGCGTTAGAAAGCCAAGCATACGAACTTTATACAATAAAAAAAGGTGACACACTAATTGGCATAGCCCACAAATTTGGCATAAAACCCAAATTAATCAAAGAGGCAAATCCTAATGTCAATTGGCTAAAAATAAGACCTAATGAAAAGATAAAAATACCTTCAAACGACTGTATTGAAAAATTTACTGGCGTAGCTGCAAAAGTCGCCATCAAAACAAACACTCAAAATATCAAAATTAAAGAGAAAAACAAAGTTTCTACCAAATTCTACACTATAAAAAAAGGCGATTCTCTTTATGAAATTGCACACAAATTACATTACTCCCTACAAGCAATAAAAAAAGCAAATCCCAATGTGGATTGGCGTAAAATTAAGCCCGGTATGAAGATAGCCTTGCCTTTGAAACATGAAAAAATAAAAAGACTTCCCAAACCGGGCGAAATCGGCGACGGATATTACATAGTAGCAAAGGGTGACACATTAAGGAGCATAGCAAGTAGATTTGGCTTATCGTTAAAAAAATTGGAAGAGTTAAACCCCAAATTGGGTAAAATTATAAGACCTGGAGACGTGGTTGTAATACCCAAAGAACTCACTGAAAAGATCAAGATATGCGAAAAAGAGAATTTGTTTATACCGCCGAGATACTTGATTTACTCTGAAATCTACAGAGTAAAAAGGGGCGACTCTTTATGGAAAATAGCAAAGAAATTTGACACAGATGTGGACATTATAAGAACGCTCAACGACATATCGGGTAATCATATTCACGTTGGCCAGGTATTGTTTGTTCCAAGCAGAAACATAAAGGAAGCGGAAAGACTGAAACTTAAATATTCCATACTCAATGAGGAGAGACATGCACTTGTGAGATACGCAGAACGATTTATCGGAACACCATACAAATTCGGTGGTGAAAGCTTGAAACACGGTATTGACTGCTCTGCATTTGTACAAAAGATATATGAAAAATTTAAGATCTATCTACCTCGAACGGCGGAAGCCCAATACAAAGAAGCGGGCGTCTTTGTGCCTGTAAATCGGCTACAGCCCGGAGACTTGTTATTCTTCCATACACTCAATTATGCCAAAGCAACACATGTGGCGATTTACATAGGAAACGGCAAGTTCATACATGCTGCAGGCAGAAGAAGTGGCGTGAAGGTATCCCGTTTTACCAGGTACTACTGGAGAAGGTTTATCGGGGCAAAAAGAATATTGAGGATTAACAACGTCAATTATGCTTATCTTAGGAATAGATCCAGGAAGCACAGTAACAGCGTGCGGGTTAATTAATTCCCTCACAAAGGAAATTCAATTTGACTATATAAAGCTAAAGAAAAATCTCAAGCAGGAGGATAAGATCTTTGCCGTATACAATTTTGTAAAGGAAATTTTGTCCAAATTCAAACCCGAAGAGGTTGCAATTGAAACACCCTTTTATTCTATTAACGTACAATCTGCTATGCTCTTAAGTGAAATAAAAGCAGCATCGATTATTGCTTCAAAGGAATTCGGTCTAAAAATCAGTCAATACACACCAAGAGAAATCAAGCAATCCATATGCGGCTACGGTGCAGCGAGTAAAGATCAGGTGCGGTTCGTTTTGGAAAAGACCTTAAAAATAGACCTTCAAAACGTGCCACTTGACGTTTCAGACGCCTTAGCCGTTGCATTAACACACATTTACGTGGGAGGCCTATGAAGCCCTTGTGGCAAGCATTCCACATGCAGCGTTAATATCCGAACCCTTTGACTTTCGAATTGTAACAAAGAAACCTCTATCCCTCAATGTTTGCGCAAATTTCTCAATATCCTCAATGGGTGTTGGTTCAAACTTTGTCCCTATTAGATCGTGCTTATTTAAAGGAATAATGTTTAGTTTGCTTTTGAATCTTGACATGACCCTGATTAACGCTCTTATGTCCTCTTTCGTGTCGTTCAGCCCTTTGATCATTACGTACTCAAACGTGATCCTCTTTCTCCTTGGAATAGGGAAATCCTTCAAAACCTTTAGCACTTCGTCTATGGGGTATTCCTTGTTTACAGGCATTATTAAGCTTCTCTTTTCCGATATAGCGCTGTGCAATGACAAAGCCAGATTGATATGCGGCAGATCTTTCTTCAAGCGTACCAAAGCGGGTGTAATACCACATGTAGAAAGGGTTATTCTCCTTTTCGAGATCCCAAGACCGTACTCATCCATGAGTATCCTTATGGATTTAACCGTGTTATCATAGTTATCCAGAGGCTCACCCATACCCATATAAACAACATTGGCTATCTTCAACCCATTATCTTTCAAAATAAACCTTACCTGCTCAACAATCTCCGAAGTCGTCAGATTTCTCTTAAAACCCATTCTGCCCGTAGCACAGAACTTACAGCCCATTCTGCAGCCCGCTTGTGTCGAAACACAAATGGTAAATCGGTTTCTCTCCATAGGTATTAGAACACTTTCTATCAAAGATCCATCCATCAGTTCAAAGAGATACTTTTTTGCACCATCACTACCAATGGCAACCGACTTAACCCTAAACTGGTATATAAAAAATTCCTCTTTTAGCTCTTTCCTTGTTTCCTTCTTTAAAACTGTTATGGAATCAAAATCGTACACCTTTTGCTTGTACAAAAATGAAAAAATTTGCTTCGCTCTATACCTTTCGTAACCCTTTGATGTAAGTATCTCCTCAAGTTCACCAAGCTCAAGGGACAGAATATCAATCATACAGAAAACACCTTACCCCTTTATTCTTACCTATCATTTTTATATCTGGTTTTTCCCTCTTGCACCGTTCAAACCTGTAGGGACATGCAGCATAAAAACCACACCCCTCAGATCTTTTGTCTTCGGTCTCAACTACCTCGCCGCTTAAAAGCATTCTCGTATATGGATGGATCGCATCCTTAAGATCATCCGTTTCCTCTACAATCTCACCCTTATACAGAACGTAGATCCTGTCAGATAGAAAGTTCACAAGCTTTACATCATGGGAAACAAATATAAAGCCGTAATCCCTGTTTTTGTTTATATCACACAAGAGATTAACTATCCGCGCCTGTGTTGAAACATCCAGAGCACTTGTGAACTCATCAAAAACAACATAGCGCGATTTGGCAAGTAATACCCGTGCAATGGCTACCCTTTGTTGTTCACCACCACTCAATTCATGGGGATACTTTTCAAGTAATACCTTTTTCAAGCCAACTTTGCCAAAAACCGCTTCAATTTCTTCTCTGTCTTTACTTGCCTCTTTTAGTGTTGATAAAATTGTCATTTTTGGATCCAGTGAGGTGGACGGGTCTTGAAACACCATACCCACCTCACCCCTTTTTGTTTTCACGTTCTTTTTTGTTATCTTCTCATTGTCCAAAAAGACCTCTCCCCTGTCGGGCAACTCCAATAAAGTGATAATTCGAGATAGCGTTGATTTACCTGCTCCAGATTCACCGATGATACCCACATGCTCACCTTTTCTAACATTCAAACTCACGCACTTCAGTACTTCCACAAAATCTTTTGAAAAAAAAGTCCCCTTCTTATACCTCTTCCACACACACTTGAGCTCAATCACCTATTCCTTAAGACCCATCACAGTTTCAATCTTTTCCTTCAAAACCTGCGGTGTAAATGGCTTTACAATGTAATTGTTAACACCTGCCTTTAAGGCGGTTATGATATCTTCCTTTGCAGCCTCAGTCGTGACCATTATTATTGGCACGTCGTCGAATTTCTTGTTAGCCCTGATCTTCTTAACAAATGTCAAACCGTCCATAACGGGCATATTCCAGTCCGTTATGATGAGGTCAACGTCGTTGTTCTCCAAAATCTCAAGCGCCTCTTTACCGTTCTCAGCTTCTAAGATTTCGTCTCCGTATCCAATTCTCTTTAAGGTATTTTTTATGATCCTCCTCATTGTTGACGAATCATCAATTGTAATGATCTTCATTTTATCTCACCCCTCTGCATTTGCTTTATTATTTCCTCAACCTCTTGATCTACCTTTTCTTTTTCGTGCTCTTCAACAATTGTGTGGGCCACCCTCGCCCTCGGCACACTCTCATAATCGGATGCAAACCAGTTGTTTAAATAGTCGTGCAATGCTTTAATTACACTAATCACGCGCTCAATCTTCTGGCGTGTGATGTCCTGAAACTGTAGTATATCCATTGCATCAAACGTGTTATCCCTTATAGAATTTACCTTTGTTTCTATTTCATTCAAGATGTTGACAATATTTTTAAAATATTCGTAGTTCTTCTTTATGGAAGTTTTTGGAAAATGCTCCACAAAGAAATCCATAAACTCCTTGTGCTTATTTACATAAGGTTTTATATCCTCAATCAAATTCTCAACCTCGTCAACTTCGGCAGATATACTTTCAAGCTTCCCAAAGAGCTTGTTGACCTTTTCTTCACTTTCCCTATTTATCTCATCCAATCTGTCTATTACCCTGTGTTCCTTTGGTGGTAGTCTAACACCTTTAAGCTTTTCTGCCTCTACATCTCCCTCACCTAAAGACTCAGAACCTTCGGATTTGTGAGTCATAGCCTTGTTCTCTATCTCGCTTTCTTCTTTTTCTTCATAGCTGTCCATTATGGAATCAAGTTCACTACTGTCCTTTTTGCTAAATTCAGCCAGCAAGGCATCGATTTCACTTTGATCTGGAGCCATGCTTTAGTCCTCCGATTTATTTGGAACTAAAGAGACCTGTATGGCAAACTCACCACTTTCCGATTCAAAGGGAATAATAATAGTAGGTGTTCCCTTAGGAGAGTTTATTGTGTGATTTTTACCTATAACCACATTAGGCACGGAGATCTTAAGCTTTATACCCTTATCCGAGAATATCTTTTTTGCTCGACCGGCTATCATGTTCGTCAATTCACCAATGGCATCTGCTGTATCAGCATCAATACCAAGCACCTCTTCCCCTGTAAAATTACTTACCACAGCCAGAGCTGTCTTTTTGGGGAATGATAAAGCTATAGAACCCACAGCCTCACCAGTTATACCAATAATACCACTAACGTCGTATTCAACGGTGCTATCCTTTTTTAAAGCAAGTTTACCCCTTTTCGGTTCTATCATGGCTACGGTACTCAATATCTCTTCAGTAGCTTCAATAAATGGATTTATCCATTCTACACTCAACTTAGCAGCCATCTTTTACGCTCCTTTCTAAATGTGCTTCAATACAGCTTTAGTGAATTCTTCAGCAATGAACTTTGTACAAAAGTCATCTACACCAACCTCTTTGGCTTTTTGCAGATTTGCACTACCAGAAAGCGACGTGTTCATGATAACAGGAATCCTCTTAAACCTCTCATCCTCTTTCACAAGCTTTGTAAACCTATATCCATCCATATTAGGCATCTCAACATCCGTTATGATTATATCAATGGCATCCTCTATCTTTCCACCCGTATCTTCATAGAGCTTATTCAACAAATCCCATGCCTCTTGACCATCCTTTGCCTCTATAATCTTTTCAGACAATGGTTCTACTGCTGCTTTTATAATCTTTCTTGCCGTCGCAGAATCGTCTGCTATCAATATTTTTGCTTTCTTTTGCTTATCTTTGGCACCCTGTAGTGCTGCATCTTTAATACGTCTCACATCATCTTCTGAGAAAATACCAAGTTCTTCGCAGATACTCTCAAAGTCAAGTATAATCATTACATGTTCTTCGTCCAAATTTATTGTACCCACAATCTTGTTGCCGTATTGATGCCTCAAAACCTCGCTCGGTGGCTTAACAAATCGCCAAGAAATCCTTCTTATGCGTTTTGCATCATGAACTATAAAACCAACTGTTATGTTGTTAAATATAGTAATTATCACCTTTTTTGTCTTTATGTCCGGTGGCTCGTTAATACCCAACCACTTGGCCAAACTTACGATAGGTATAACCTCACCCCTCAAGTTATAAATGCCCTCTATCAACGAATCCTTGGACGGTATTTTGATTAAGTTCGGATACTTGATTATCTCCTTTACTTTTGCAATGTTTATACCATAAATCCCTTCGTAAATCTTACCATCCTCGCGGAGCTCATACATCCTGAAATCAACGAGCTCCATTTGGTTCGTGCCAACCTGCAGAATATCAATTCTATCTTCAGCGGTTTTCTCAGCCATTTTCTACAACCTCCATAGCACTTCCAGTTTTTTGAACCAAACTTCCACCCTCTTTTAATAGCTCCTCAACATTCAAAAGCGTTATAATCTTCTTCGGCATCTTACCAACACCTTTTACGTACTTCTCTATATTCTGCGGTATATTTGGCGGCGTCGGTTCAATAGCCTTCTTCTCAACATAATAAACCTTTTCAATCTTATCAACCAAATAACCCACGTTGTACTCATTGTGGGCAATTATTATAATTCTGCTCTCGGCATTGATGGGTTTCGGTTGAAACCCAAACCTTACACGCAAATCCACAACGGGTATGACTTTTCCCCTCAAGTTTATAACACCCATCACAAAGGGCTTGGTGTTTGGAACGTAAGTATAATCAACCGGCTTTATGATCTCTTCAACATCTAAGATATCGATACCGTAAAGTTCCTTATTCAATATAAAACCAACAACCTGCTCATACTCATCTTTCATTATTATTGTATCAGTTTTCTTACTCTTTTTTGCCAATTCCTCCTCAACCTCTTCGTTGAGGGCCAAGCTTTTATCAAAAAGGTCCACATCTCTCCCGTTCATTTACTCCTCCTTTTAAGCTACCAATATATTTCTTTTGGTAGATTCCTCAATGGCCGCGTAAACCTCATCCTTCTCAAGTGGAACAAACAACAACTTGCTGAACCTCGATTCTTTTAACTTCTCTTTATCATACGTTCCGTCTGTGGATATAGCTATCATTGGAGTGGACTTATACGCCGGCATACTGCGTAAGGACTTGGCTAAATTATATCCATCGTTGATGTATATGGAAAGATCGATAAACACCACGTCCGCTATATGTTCACATGCAAGATCCAATGCTTCTTTATCTGTATGAGCATATATTACCTTGTAACCCTTCTCTTCCAAGTAGTTCACAAGGTCATTCTTAGCTTTAAGCTCCCTGCTTGCAATCAAAGCAACCGGCTTGTCTTTGTGATAACTTTCAATTAGATGATCTTCAATGTTGGCTGAAATTATAGCAGCCTCATTTACAACGTTTGCCACATCCAATATCAATGTAACAGAACCATCACCCATTATTGTGGCACCAGAGATGCCTTTTATATTCGTTAGATAGTT
>WFQR01000186.1 GCA_015486955.1 Hippea sp.
CTAACCCCTGTAATTTTGATTATCGTGGCTGTTAATGCTTTGGTTATGAAGTTTTTTTTCAACAAAGAGTACAAAAAGGGTAAGGTGGAAAATGTTGAAGCACTTTTGGAAAAACTTAAAAGAGAATACAAGATTACAGACCCAAAGCTATTGAAGTATTGCCTTGCAATTCTGGCTTTTGTCATAGCTCTATTTGTGGCACACGGCGCTTTGCATATGGAGCCTTCTATTGCCGCTATGATCGGAGCTGCTTTAATACTCCTGTTTAGCGGTGTTGATATTACCGATGTCATGGAACACGATGTTGAATGGACAACACTTGTATTTTTTATGATGCTGTTCATTATAATAGACGCGTCGGTAGAGACGGGTTTCATATCCATGATAGCGTCTTGGGTAAAGGATCTGTCGGGTAGCAGTTTAACAATAGCGATTATTTTGATATTGTGGGTCAGCGCTATTGCCTCTGCGTTTATTGATAATATTCCATTCACGGCTACTATGTTGCCTGTCGTAGGGTATTTAAGCCAGACAATTCCACATGCCGGCAATACACTGTGGTGGGCTTTGTCTTTAGGGGCTTGCCTGGGCGGAAACGGTACTTTGATCGGTGCAAGTGCCAACGTTGTTACAGCGGGTATAATGGAGAAGGCTGGATATCCAGTGACGTTCAAGCGCTTCTTAAAGGTTGGTGCACCTGCAACGTTTGTTTCTATAGTCATTAGTATGATCTGGCTATTTATAGGGGGTTAAGAGATGGAGTACAAACTCGTTGTGTTAGCAAAAGATTGCCCTTCTGGTAGAAAAGCTGCCAAGATGGCAAGTGAGATCGCAAAAGAGGAAAATATAGATGCCGTTCATCTTCTCTTTATCAATGATACAGACTTCTTTGCAGGTGGGGGTACGGCTTATTTGGAAAGGGAACTTGAACAGGGTCTTGAGCATATTGGAGAGGCTATATTTGATAAGCTGGAGAAGATCATAAAGGAAAACAACAGTGACGTTAATGTTAATAGGATTGAGTTGAAAGGCAAAACATCTAAGGTGCTTTTCGATTTTCTTGACAATAATAAGATTAGCATATTTTTGGTGCCGTTAGAGGAAAGGGGGCCCATTGAAAGGATAGTTACAAGTGAGGATGTGTCTTCTTACATAGATGAGATTAAAGAAAAAGTTGATAAATGCATAATAGTTGAGTAGTATCACATGCTAAGGCCATAGCTTGGGTGCTTTTATAAAAATGTGTGAAGTAAAGAGAGGGTGGTAGTACGTGGATAGTAAAGTAATATGTACAATTCTAATGGGGCAGTTAAATACTTAATTAAATCTTGACTAATTTTTTCTGAAAAGTAGAATAACGTTTGAGAGAAAAGAAGGAGGTGTGATGATATGGAGAAAGCGGGGAGGCTAAATCGGTTCATCTTTACGCTTATAGTGATGTTTGCATCGTGGCTTATGCTAACCGTGACTTTGCGTAAAGATGAACTGGTGGTTGGTTTTGTCGTTTCGTTTTTGGTTGCTCTTGTGGGTTCGGATTACCTATCTGAACACGGTTTGGCGCATTTTTCGCCTAAACGCATTATTTATCTTATTCTCTACATTCCTTACTATCTGTGGCAAATACTCCTTGCCAATTTTGATGTTGCCTATAGGGTTTTGTCCCCAAGCATGCCCATTAAACCGGGTATAGTTAAGGTAAAGACTAACCTTAAAACAGACTCCGGTAAACTCTCTTTGGCCAATTCCATAACGATGACACCAGGAACAATCACCATTGATGCCAAAGATGACACGCTATTGGTTCACTGGATCTATGTTAAAGACGCGAGTGTGGAAGGGGCAACGAGGGAAATTGGTGCACCATTTGAGAAATTTTTAAAGGAGATATTCGGATGAGTGTGCTGGGATGGATTTATGTAGGGGTGGCTGGTGTAGCTTTGCTGTTATCTGTTGTAAGGATGATTAAGGGACCTGATGTTACAAACAGGACAGTTGCATTGGATGTTTTTACAACGGTTAGTGTTGCTCTGTTTGTCTTTTTTGCAATGGTGTTTGATCGCTACATTTATATAGATGTGGCTTTGGTTTATGCTATCCTTTCATTTATTGGCGTGTTAGTTGTTGCCAGGTTTATTGAGAGGGGGTTGTAATTATGCTACGAGAAATATTGGGCTATTTTTTCCTGTATTTCGGTGCGGCGTTTCTATTCCTGGGTTCTTATGGTCTTGTTAGATTTCCCGATCTTTACACAAGAATGCAAGCCTCAACAAAATCCACAACCTTGGGCGCTTTCTCATCGGTTATAGGAGTGGGTATTCTACATCCCGATTGGTTTATAAAGTGTATCTCTGTGGCGATATTTATACTTCTTACAGCACCCATTGGATCAAGTGCTCTAATGAGGGCTGCATATAAGACAGGTGTTCCTTTGGATGAGAGGACGGTTGTGGATGAGGCAAAGGATTTCTTTGCCGAAGATGAGAAGGAGGAAGCAAAATGATCTATGTTGCTTGGGTGTTGATAATATTTATGATCGCCCTGTCCATTTTGGCTATAGAGCTAAAAAACCTTATAGCAGCCGTTGTTGCTATGGGTGCTGTGAGTTTGATCATCTCTGTGCTGTTTTTGCTTTTACAGGCTCCTGATGTTGCGATGGCAGAGGCAAGTATTGGGGCGGCTTTAACGATGATTATCTACGTCATTGGAGTTAGACAGACAGAAAGGAGAGAAGAATGATTAGAAAAGTAGTTTACTCGATATTCCTTGCGATTATCGTTCTCTCTTTGGTGTTGTTTTTTGCCGCTTTTCCATTTGGCAAAAACAAGATGACAGTGGGTAAGTATTACATTGATCATGGTGTTCAGCAAACGGGTGCAGCAAACATAGTTACTTCTGTAGTTTTGGATTACAGGGGTTTTGATACATTGGGTGAGGTTTCTGTTTTGTTTGCCGCGGCTGCGGGCGTTGGCGTTCTGTTACACATGATTGGAGAGAGGAGAGAAAGAAAGGTCAAAGTACCACCCAACTTTGTTGTTAGAGTGGGTTCGCGCATTGTTTTTCCGTTTATCTTACTGTTCGGCGTTTACATCTTCGTACACGGACACCTGACACCGGGTGGAGGTTTCCAGGGTGGTTCCATCATTGCATCTGGATTTCTGTTGCTTTACCTTGCTTATCCTAACTATAAACTCAAAAGGGGTGGTCTTGCCGCCATTGAGGGTCTTGCAGGACTCACATTTGTAACACTTGGTTTATACGGACTTCTAACACCAAAGGTTTCGTTTCTTTACAATTTCTTGCCGATGGGTGTCTTCAATACCCTTGTAAGTGCTGGTATTCTCCCAATAATTTATGTTGCTATCGGATTTAAGGTAGCATCTGAGTTTGCGGGTATCATTGACGATATGATATGCGACGTCATGTGTCGCGGAGGTGAGAAATGATATATTACATTGGTTCACTACTTTTGATAGCCGTAGGTTTGTATGCCGTTTTGGTTAAAAGCAATCTGATTAAAATAATCATTGGATTGAACTTCATCTCATCGGGCGTAAACCTCTTGATTATCAGTGTAGGTTACATAAATAACGGTACAGCGCCAATATTCTCTCGTCTTGGCTTGAATCCCAATACCATGGTTGACCCAATACCTCAGGCTTTAACCCTTACGGCTATAGTTATAGACGCCTCTGAGTTGGCTTTGGCTGTTGCTTTTGTAGTACTTTTGTATAGACATTACAAAACTCTTGATATCAAGAAGATAAGGAGTTTGAAATGGTAGGCGGGGCACATCCAATATTACTGATAGCGGTTCCACTCTTTTTTGTGTTTCTGATAGTTTTCTTCTCCTCTTTCTTTAAAGGTATTGTGAAATATCTGCCGATTATTGCCTTTGGTATTAACTTGATTGTGATTTACCAACTAATACCTGAGGTTTTGGGGAAAGGTATGGTTATATCGACAACAGCGGGTTTTAAGCCACCATTGGCCATCGATATCGTGGTTGATAGGTTATCTTTGATTCTTGCTGCTATTGGCTCTGTTTTGGGTTTCTTGGTTGCCATCTACAACGTTTCCTATATTGATGAAGAGCCTCAGGAAAGGTATTATGCGCTATTTACACTACTTGTTACAGGTATCATTTGGATGGTTGTTACAGGCGATATATTCAACCTCTTTGTTGCGTTCGAGGTAACATCCATTGCTGCATTTGGTCTTGTTGGTTTCCACAGGGATCAGGGTGCAGTTGAAGCTGGCTTTAAGTACTTAGTCATGGGTTCCATTGGTGGCGGTATGTTGCTTGTGGGAATTATAATGTTATACGCTGCCACTGGAACACTGAATATGGTTGATTTGGCACAAAAGAGCGTTCATTTGACATTTGGGCAGAAGTTCTTGGCGTATTCCATGATCTTTATTGGTCTGGGTATAGAGGGTGCTCTTTTCCCGTTGAATGCGTGGCTGCCAGATGCCCACCCAGCTGCACCATCCTCTGTTTCAGCTATACTGTCCGGTATTATGACAACAGCGGCTATATATGCCTTGTATAGGCTTACCAACTTAATGTTTGACTACAAACAGATATACACGATTTTACTCTTCTTTGGACTGTTGACTTTAATATTTGGGGAGGTTTCTGCTTACTTCCAGCAGGATATTAAGAGGATGCTTGCATATTCCACTATCGGACAAACGGGTTTGTTCTTCTTTGCATTTGCACTGGATTCTGCTAACGGTTTCCAGGGTTCCATAATGCAGATAATCAACCACTCCGTATCTAAAGCCCTGCTGTTCTTGGTAACAGGTGGAATGATACTAAGGATTGGATCAAGAAAGATAGAGGATTTTGCCGGCCTTGGAAGAAAGATGAAGTTTTCATCCTTCTTCTTGGCTATAGGTGCTTTTTCCTTGATGGGTTTGCCACCGTTTTTCGGCTTCTGGAGCAAACTAAAGATAATATTTGCCGCCTTGCAGAACCCCAACTTCTTTATGGTAGCATCTGTTGTTATCATATTACTCATGTCCGTTGTTGAGGGAGCTTACTTCTTTAAATTGTTACAAAACATGTACTTTGGTAAACCGGCTGAGAATTTGCAAATAAGCGAGGCTCCAGCAGGAATACTTATTTCGTTCACAATACTGGGATTGATATTGATCTTTATAAGTGTGTATCCGACGCCAATTATTAATTTGACACACCAAGTTGCAAACGACCTCATGAGTAAGAGTTACATTAACATTGCTTTAAGGTTAGGAGGTCTATAAAATGAATGCATCCCTTGAACTGTTGCTTGCAACACCTTTTATAGGTGGTTTGCTGGCATTTATAGGTGGAAAGGTTCATAGGTGGATAAGAAATCTCATAGCCATAATATTCTCTTTTGCCACGGCTTTTGAGATTATTGGCTACTACAACGTTACCATTAAGGGTATTGTTTGGGGAAAGCTCTTTGGCTCTGATTTGATTCTCCAAACGAACCCTATAACATGGCTATTCCTGTTTATCGTTACATCTGCTTCATTCCTGATCGTTCTGTTCTCCATAGACGACATGAGAAAGGAAGAAGACGAGCTAAAGTTGGATGCCTACTACATGTACCTGCTCTTTGTTGAAGGAGCGATGGTTGGCATCGTGCTCGCAGGCGATCTAATCACGTTCTTTATGTTCTGGGAGATAATGAGCTGGACTTCCTACTTCTTGATCATACATGGCGGCAAAAGATCCATGGCAGCAGGTTACAAGTACATCATCATGAGTGTTATTGGTGCTTATGCCATGTTCTTGGCTATGGCAATGCTGTATGCAAAGGCACATAGCTTGGTTTACACGGACGTGGCAAATGTATTGCTACATTCCTCTCCGGCGTTTGTCATTTGGACTATTGTCCTCTTAGCTATAGGCTTCTTCGTAAAGGCAGCTGTAATGCCACTGCACACGTGGCTACCTGATGCACACTCGGAAGCCCCATCCCCCGTTTCGCCACTTTTGTCTGGTGTTCTCATAAAGATGGGTGCGTACGGTTTGTTTGTTGTTTTGTATGGATTGATATCTGTAAAACTGGCTGGCTCTTTAATGCCATCTGTATTCTCTACACCTCTTTTGCTTTACATTATCCAGTGGCTTGCCGCACTATCCATTGTGTTAGCAACGTTCTTGGCAATAATGCAGGAAGATGCTAAAAGACTTTTAGCTTACTCTTCCATATCTCAGATAGGTTATGTTGTTCTTGGAATTGCCACAGGTACATCTTTGGGTGTTGCAGGTGGTCTGTTCCATGCTTTGAATCACGCTATTTTTAAAGGACTTTTGTTCTTGGTAGTAGGTGCTGTTATATACAGGACGGGAACGAGGAATTTAAGCGAACTCGGCGGTCTTATAAAGAAGATGCCGTTTAGTTTTGTTGCATTGCTTTTGGGTATCATTGCATTAGCCGGTGTTCCACCATTAAATGGTTTTGTTTCTAAGTGGATGATATACGAAGCATTATTGCAGAAGAAAGAGGTCTTCTTGCTGATCATGGCCTTTGTGGGGTCTACGGGAGCATTCCTTTACGTTTACAGGTTGGTTCATTCCATATTCCTTGGCCAGTTACCGAAAAAATATGAAAATGTGAAGGATGTACCTATCTTGATGCAGATACCGATATGGGTTTTGGCTCTGTTAACAATAGTTTTGGGTATTATGCCCGGTTTAGCCATGAATGTTATAGTAAAAGGTATGGCATTCTTTGGATTTAAACCCATTGCCTACAATCTGTTTGGTTTCCCACAGGGTACGGCTATGGGGGCTTTAACAACGATCAATATCTCGGCAGGGCTTGCGATTGCGTTTGTTGTTGCATGGATACTGTTTATCTTGTTCCCCAAATCAAGGAAGGTATCCCAGTATGATAACTACGCAGCTGGTCAAGTTGTAACTGAGGATTTGAAATATAACTACAGTTACGGTTTCTACATGTCCTTTAGTAGGGTAATAAAGCCTATACTAAAGTGGAGTATAGAGAGGGTTTACAATTACTGGGTTGAGGCGGCGAAGATATTCGGTGATTACTATATGAGAAGGATCTATACAGGGAATTTGGAAACGTACAATGCTTACATTGTTATAGTTATAACGTTGGCAGCCGCTTTTGTGCTGTTGGGAGGTAAGATATGGTAATAGATAAGATCTTTTTCACAATAATAACCCCGATATTTGCTTTTGCTGTGGGTTTGTCATTCATGATGATTAAACTCAAGGTATCAGCAAGGATAGAGAGAAGGTATGGTCCACCAATTATTCAGCCCATTTACAACATACTGAAACTGCTTCTAAAGGAAGAGAACATATCTCACGGTGTTATATTTAGCCTGGGTCCTGTGATAGCCCTCGCCGGTTCAATTCTGACTGTTCTTTTCATACCTTATGCAGGAATTAAACTTTTTACGGGTTCTGGTGATTTAATAGCGCTGATGTACATCATGGTAATTGGGTCCTTGGGTATGGCTTTGGGCGCTGGTGAATCTGCTAACCCCAATGCAAGCATAGGTATATCCAGGGCATTAACACTTATGTTGGGTTACGATCTGCCATTTGTAATTATAATTATTTCCGTGGTTCTGTATTACCACACAACAAATTTGGCTGATATAGTAGCTGCACAAGCTCACGGACATTGGACACTGTGGTCCTTGCCGCTTTCCGCTATAGTTGGGTTTGTTGTGGCATACGGTGCTTTAGGAGAGCATCCATTTGACATCATCACAGCTCCCCATGAGGTAGCTACAGGACCTATGGTTGAATACGGTGGAAAACACCTTGGTTTCCTTGTAATAAACCATGCGTTCCATATTTATATTGAGATTGCCCTGTTTGTAGATCTGTTCTTGGGCGGAGCAACGAATGTTCTCTGGTTCTACGTTAAGATGTTTGCTGTATTCTTCATAATGATGTTGTTTGATGAGGTGTATCCGAGGTTTAAGATAGATGATGCGGTGCGTTTCTTCTGGAAGTGGCCTACTATTGTTGCATTGATTAGCCTTATCATAGTGTTGGTGAAATAAGGAGGTCAAGTTTATGGATAGACTAACTGAGGAGCAAGCCAAAACCATAGCAAATATGCTGAGAAAACGTTCTCTTTGGATGATACATTACTGTACAGGATGCGGTGCAATTGAGCTTCCACCAACAATGACTTCAAGGTACGATATGTCGAGGTTCGGTTTGGCGCCGTTTGTTACACCAAGACAGTCCGATATTCTTTTGGTTACAGGTTATGTAAATATTAAAACCTTAAGGCGTATCATAACCGTTTACGAGCAGATGCTCGACCCCAAATACGTTATAGGCTTTGGTTCTTGTCCAATCAATGGTGGTGTTTACTGGGATTCGTATTCCGTTATCAAGAGGTTGGATAGGTATATACCCGTCGATCTATATATAGCTGGTTGTATGCCAAGACCTGAGGCTGTTATTACGGCCTTTAGGACATTAATGGATATGATAGATCAGGGAAAAGCTGACGGATACAAGCGTTACAAAAGGAACCTTGCCTACTATAAAGAGAATCAAAGGAAGGTGCTGGGATGATGGATTTGGTGGATAGGATAAAGGAAATAGAAGGAGTTAAGGTTACCGTCCAAAGACACAATAGGGTGTTTGTGGATGTTGATAAAGATAAGGTTATAGATACGCTTTATTACATGAAACACGTTTTGGGCATAACGCAGCTATCATTTATGAACGTTGTTGATAGAATTGATGAAGGCAAGTTTGAAATATTCTATGTGCTTTATGAAAGGGAATCTAAGGTCAATGTAATTGTGAGGATATGGATAGACAGGGACAATCCTGTTATTGAAACGGCAGATAAAATTTATCCACCGGCACACAACTGGGAGAGGGAAATCGCTGAGATGTTTGGCGTTAAGGTTTTAGGCAACGAGGATGCTGGAAAGCCGTTTATCTTGGAGAACTGGAAGGATATGCCTCCGATGAGGAAAGACTTCGATTCAGTGAAGTATTGTAATGAACATTACGTATTCAGACACTCGGAGGAAGAAAATGAGTAGAACTTATGAACTGTTTATAGGTCCAAACCACCCTGGTATCCCGGGTAACTTCTCTGTTAAACTCGAATTGGAAGGAGACACAGTAGTATCGGCAAAAGGTGATCCGGGGTACTTACACAGGGCTTTTGAGAAATCAATGGAGAATAGGTACTACATACAGAATTTGGCACTGATACCGCGTATCTGCGTTCCTGAACCGGATATTAACGAGGCAGCCTATGCTATGGCTGTTGAGGATTTGATGGGCGTTGAGATACCCGAAAGGGCCAAGTATTTAAGAACGATTGTGCTTGAGATGGCAAGAATTGCTGCCTATCTGTTTTGGATGGGCGGTTTTGCAGCGACATTGGGTCTTTACACACTTTCCCAGTGGACCGTTGGTGACAGGGATTACGCTTTGGATCTCTTTGCTGAATTGTGCGGTGTGAGGGTATACCACATGTACATCTGGCCAGGTGGGGTAAGAAGAGATGCACCACCCGGTTGGGAGGATGAGGTTTTGGCGTATGTCAGGTATTTAAGGGATAAGTTAATCGATTATGACAACATATTCTTTAAAAACGTTATGTTCAAACAGAGGACGAGAGGCGTTGCTGTTATCACTAAGGAGCAGGCTATTGAGTGGTGTGCTACAGGACCTATATTGAAGGCCACGGGCGTTGCCCAGGATGTGAGAAAAGACGATCCTTATGCAGCCTATGAGTACATAGATTTTGAGATCCCAACTTTGACCGATGGTGATTCTTGGGCAAGGGCGATGATAAGGAGATGGGAGTTTGAGAATAGCTTGAACATTATAGAACAGGCTATTAAGAAGATGCCTAAAAAAGGTCCGGTATGGACAAAGATGCCCAATCCACTGAAATGGCGCGTACCGAAGGGAGAAGCTTACGCAAAGGTAGAATCTGCAAGGGGCGAGCATGGATTCTATATGGTAAGCGATGGTACGGAGAGGCCTTATAGGGTGGCTGTTAGGGGATCTTCCCATACACACATGTTTACAATAGCTGAAAGACTGCTTGTGGGTCAAAGGCTTGCAGATGTTTCCCATATTTTAGTAAGCTTGGACATTTGTCCTCCTGAATTTGATAGGTAAGGGGTGGTAGCATGAATATAAAAGAGTATGAGAATGGGAGTTTTCTAAAGCCACTTGCATCCATAAAATACCTGTTTAAAAAGCCACACACATTGAGATACCCATACGAGGAAAAGCCCGTTCCAGATCGGTTTAGGGGCTTACATATAAACGATGTAGACAAGTGTATTGGCTGCGGAAACTGTAGGGATATATGTCCATGCGCAGCCATTACGATGGTTGATCCATCGGATATACACCCCATAGACAAAAACAAGGTTGGTGCAAATCCTGTCAGACCGAAAATAGACTACGGTAGGTGTTCCTTCTGTGCGTTGTGTGTAGAGATGTGTCCAACGGGCTCCTTGAAGATGTCTAAAGACCTGATTTACGTATCCCCTGATGCTGACTCGTTCAACTGGGTGCCATTAGTAGAGCAGGGAAGGGAAGAGGGCTATACACAGAGTGATGAGATTACACCATTGATGCTCGAAGCCGAGAAGATGGAGGAATTGGAGCCCGATGTAAGGAAGAAGACGTTCGAGGAAATTGTAAAGGGCTTCACGAGAGAACAGGCACTAAAAGAGGCGATGCGCTGTTTGGGATGTGGTATTTGTATGCAAGGTTGTCCGGCCCATATGAAGATTCCTGAGTACATACAGGCAATATTTGATGAGGATAACAAGAGATCCGTCAAATACATGCTTGAAGATAACGTACTACCAGGAATATGTGGTAGAATTTGTACGCACAGGTGTCAGGATGCGTGCGTTTACAACTACAGGGGTGAGCCTGTTTTGATTATGTGGTTGAAGAGATACGCCACGGATCAGCTTGAGAGCTACAAGGATGTTGAGATCGAGAAGATGCCGCCAACGGGTAAGAAGGTCGCAATAATCGGTGGTGGTCCAAGTGGTCTCTCTTGTGCTTATCATCTCACCACTATGGGTCACTCCGTAACGATCTTCGAGAAGGGCCAGAGGGCTGGTGGTGCTTTGGCCAATGGTATCCCAATGTACAGGCTACCAATCTATGAACTGGATAAAGAGATCAAACACATAGAGGATATGGGTGTAGAGATTAGGCTCAATACAGAGGTTGGAAAAGACGTATCCTTTGAAGAGCTATTAGAGAACTACGATGCCGTATACATTGGAGTAGGTTTGTCCTTTGGTAGATATATAAAACTCAAGGGCGAAGAGCACCCGGACGTGATACAGGCAATTAAGTTCTTAAGACAGGTCAAGGTTGAAGGCAGAAGAGAGATAGCAAGAAGGGTTATCGTTATCGGTGGTGGTAACGTTGCAATGGACGTAGCAAGGACCGTTGTTAGATTGCAACAGATGGCGTACGGTGGCGAAGGAACGATGGTTCAGACGGTTAGCTTAGAGGATTGGGATATAATGCCGGCTTCAAAGGAAGAGATAGATGGAGCGCTTGAAGAGGGTGTAATCTTCAATCCAGGATGGGGTCCAAATCAGGTTCTCTTGGATGAGAATGGAAAGATTAGAGGGCTTGAGGTAAAGAAGGTTAAATATGTATTCGATGAAAACCATAGGTTTAACCCAGCCTTCTATGAAGACCAGAAGAAGGTGCTCGAAGGTGATTACATCGTTGAGGCTGTTGGTCAGATGTACGACTTGTCGTTTATACCGAAAGAATTGCTCGATAAATTGGAGTTCACGCCAAGAAGGAAGATTAAAGTCGATGAATACGGAGAGACGACTATTCCTGGTGTATTTGCTGGTGGAGACCTTGTTGAGACATCAAGGGGTGATGCAATATCTGCCATAGCTAACGGTCATAGGGCTGCAATCGGTATTGATAGATACCTGAGATCAAAGAAATAGGGGGAATTATGGAATTAAGGGATAAGATATACTTTGAGGAGCCTATAAGGGACCGTTTCTATAACGGCTATTCTGAGAATGAGACGGTTATTGTGAAGTATGACAATAAGGTGGGCAACTTTACCATAAGGAATTTGTTTAAGTTGGTAAAACCGGCCGAGAGATTAGTGGCAAAGGCTGAAGATATATGGCTGAAAGATATAAACGAGGATTTTCAGGTTTACAGCAAGGACGGTTTTGAGAGGGTTTTGCAGATAATCAGAAGGGTTGTTTATGAGCCTTTACTTGTTGTTAAAACAGAGACAAAGCAGACAGTTGTTACAATATCCCATCAAATTCCTGTGAAGCGCAATGGAGAAGAGATGCTTTTGAGGGCAGATGAGTTGAAAGTGGGTGATGTTGTGCTTGTTTTAACCGATGATAACAAGACAAAAGAGGAGCAGATCAAGAGCATCGAGGAAAACAAAAAGGAATTTCTATCAGTATACGGTATGGTAACGGAGTCCGGAGGAGCCTTCATAAGCGGTATATTCCAAAAAAGCTATTGATTTGAGCTTTTGAGAACTAATTTTAGCCCCCTGCGTAAAAGAAGGGGGCTTTTTTGTTTTGGACAGGCTGTATGGTAGAGGGATTTGTTGTTGGTGAGCTGTTTACAAACTGTTATATTTACGTGGATGAAAAGACAAAAGAGGCAATGATTGTGGATCCAGGGGAAAGGGATGAATCTATAGATGCTTTTATAGACTCAAGCGGTTTGAAGGTTGTTGCCATGGTCAATACGCATTGCCATTTTGATCATGTTGGTGGAAACGGTTATTACAGGGAAAAATATAATGTTCCACTTGCGATTGGTTATTACGATGCGAACTGTTTGAAAAGGACACATTTAGAGGCTAAGATTTTTGGGATAGAGATTGAGCAATCGCCAGAGCCCGATATTCTTCTAAACGATGGTGATACCCTGAGCGTGGGTTTTTCAAAATTTAAGGTGATCCATACACCCGGTCATACACCCGGATCTATTTGTTTGTATGAGCCAACAGAGAAGATCCTATTTAGCGGCGATACGTTGTTTTTTGAATCCGTTGGAAGGTGGGATTTGCCAGGCGGAAATTACGAGATTTTGATGGATAGTGTTAAAAGGCTTTTTGAACTACCGGACGATGTTGTTGTTTACCCAGGGCATGGGGAACCAACGCAGATTGGTCACGAGAAAATGCACAATCCCTTTGTAAAATAAAAAACCGCTGCACCGAAAGGCACAGCGGTTTAAGATAGCTGAGGCGGTGGGCATTAGTACATGCCAGCACCACCAGCACCAGCCATCATTC
>WFQR01000187.1 GCA_015486955.1 Hippea sp.
AGCTTCTAACTTTAAGAGGAGGCTACTATTACGACAAATCTCCAATCCCTACAAACACTTTTGACCTTTTATGGCCTGACGGTAATAAATCCACATATTGTGCAGGATTTGGATTGAATTTCGGAAGATTTAGCATCGATGCAGCCGTTCAGTATATAATTGCTCAAGGTCACAGATACATAAGAGGTGATAGCGAAGATCTAAATGACTCATATGCAAATCCTTTGACTGGAAAACCCGGCACTGTGTCAGCTAAAACCTTTGGTCATCTTTGGGGCTATAGCTTAACACTGAATTATACATTCTAAAAAGGAGGTAAAAATGAAGAAATATTTGGCTTTAATATTTTCTATATCCATGGCGCTTCTATTATATGCGTGTGGCGGTGGCGGAAGCGGCGGACCACATTTGGGTGGAGCATCGAGCAATGCAGGGTATCAGCTAACGAAAAACATAGCAACATTTTATATTGATCAAAACAATATGGAAAATTCAATTATACCTTTCCCTAACGACCTTTTAACATCACAAACAAGGGGTATAAACGGCAGCAGGTCAATATACATACCCACAAGCGGGGCAACAGGTGCTACATTAGCTTTTTACACCGCAATTAACGATCTCAAACTCCAAGGCTTTAGTCCTAATACACCAATAACTATTCCACTATCAACAGACAAAATCCAGCTAAATGAACAACAACTTCAACAAAATGTGAAAGCTATAGATGTAACAAGACTTGTTGGTTTGACTTTAACATCTTTGCAATACACTCCAACTTCCACAAGCGATTACTGTTATTTGTATTCACTTAATAAAGACAACAGCACGTTAGCAATTGCCTGTGCGGAAACAATTCTTGGCTACTTTGCAGAAAAAAATCCACAAGCTTTGGCTCAATTCATAACCAACATCAGTTCATACATCTATGCTCCGCTAATAGTCAAACAAAACGGCAATGTTATTAACGGTTATCCTATTGTGCCCTTCAATCCTGGAGACCAATATGTCGTTGTAGTAGAAAATGGCATTGAAAATTTAGAACCGTCTACAATACCACAACTTCTTATAAGCAACCAGCCTTTATCTGGAGAACTTGCCCAATTAGAGCCTTTAAGAGAAGCATACGTAGGACTACTGCCACTATTGCAAGTCTTAGGAATACAGAAAAACAATTTAATAGAAATGTTCACATTCAAAGTGGCTGAAAAAACATTAGGGCTTGAGGATTATGGCCAAATTTCACTTGCTTCTTCAGGTGCAATACCCGTAAGCAGCATGACAATAGAAGGTTACCCTTACTCAGAATTAGATAACCTAACATACGCTGGTCCTTATTCTCAAAACGAATACTTACAAATAGATAGCATCAGTGATCTTCCTCTACTGTGTCAAAGCTTATATGATAACGCCACATTAAGGGCGTATCTGGCAACACAAGGAATTAATTTGCCAGAAATAACCGACAACCTACAAAGTTATATGCTAACACCAAATGTTTACGCACTTCAAGAAATTGAAAGCGTTCTCAAACAATACAACTTCCCAGATAATCAGACTGCATACCCATATGTTTGTGTTTCAATATTTGACAATTCATCACTTTACGACAATGTAACAACTGCAATCTATGGAAACACCCTTAACCCAAAAGGTATAATCGTATTCCAGCATGGATTAGGTAAAGATAAAACAGACGCAAACACTCTTGCTAATGATCCAAATCTATCAAACTATGAAATTTTTGCTATGGACTTACCGTGGCATGGTGGTAGAGTCAGACCTAACAACATGACAAACGTTCCTATTCCTTCACCAACTTGTGACCCAACTAAAAGTGGATCCTGTTATTTAACCTCAAACGCAATTGCTGACGTTCTGAATATCTATCAATCACTCCTCGACATGCATACATTTATCAAATTTGTTTTTGCAGGGGATGTAAAAACCATGGCTTCTTGCGGATTACCTCCTCTACCGGTCTACTTTACCAGCCAATCCATGGGCTCAATTACAGGATCAATGCTGTTGAATATCGACAACATCACATACTCTCAAGCCCTTGCAAGTGCTGGATTGCCTCCAAATAACTACATCTCCAAAGCAGTTCTTAACGTCGGCGGTGCAAACTACTCGGCTATTCTAAACGAGGCAACAAACCCAGAGATTATGGGCTTGCTATGCAGTGCGCTAAATATTCCAATGGATCAGTGTACCCCAGAAAATGTTGCTCAATACAGAGATACAGTTAAGTACAACTTGACAATAGCTTTATTCCAGCTTGTTTTAGACCCTGTTGATCCAGCATTTATGGCAAGGAATCCTGCAATCAAAAACAAAATTATTATTCAATCTGCTTACAAAGATACTCTCGTACCAAATATTTCCAACGAACTGCTATATGCAGATTACCTGACACCACCTTACAGCAGCCTAAACTTTACTCCTGTTAATTGTGATGATTCTTCTGTGCCAGCTTCAACAGGGTGGTATATGTTCATTGGCAACGATCCTTATAGTTGGATCAATCACGGATTCCTAATCCATACCGCACCTACATTAAACGAACTCAACGAAATGTATCCATCAGCTGCTGGCCATATGAGTTTGGAATGCGTAAACAATGCCGAAGAGCTCTCACGAGAACAAATTGATCAATTCTTTTCTGCAGCTCATTAAATTGTGACGGGAATCAATCAAGGCGGGCTTTTGCCCGCTTTTCTTTTTTTCCTAATACACTCAATTATATAATGCTTAATTACTTGAATTTTCTACAATTATTCCTATTCATTTGAAAAAGCTCAAAGGAGGTTTATCATGAAACAGTTATTAGATTTCTCAAATGTACTTTCAAAGATAGTTTCTTTTGGTGGCGGGCACTTAATAGTAAAAAACGAAAAACTCAGGCAGTATCTTTTAAAAAAGGGATATGAAGTTGCATACAAATCATTAGTTGAAGAAAACCCAGACAACAGACCCATTGAAATGCAAAAAGAGAAGGTCAGGGTTATACTCAACCTATTCGAGATGGCAGATAAACGCATGAAAGAGGGTTTAATCTCACCTAAAGTTGCACAAGCCGTCGTTCGAGTTTTAATTAACAACTTGGTAATTCCGACAAAGGAATACAAAGAAACGGAAAAGAAATTCAAAGAGCAATTTGGCAGAACACCGCCGGCATTTCTGGTAATTGCACCAACAAAGAGATGCAACCTTCACTGTATTGGTTGTTATGCGTCATCGGATTCAAAATCGGCTGAGACGATACCCTATCCAACCTTAAACAGGATACTAAACGAGAAAAAGGAATTCTGGAACTCAGGCTTCACGGTCATAACAGGTGGAGAACCATTTTTATACAAAAGTGAAGGCAAAGACATTTTAGATGTAGTCGAAGAGCATCCAGATGATTGGTTTATGTTCTATACAAACGGAACACTGATAACAAAAGATGTGGCAAAGAGAATGGCAAAGCTGGGTAACGTAACACCGGCTATATCCGTTGAGGGGTTTGAAGCAGAAACAGATCTAAGAAGGGGTAAAGGCACATTCAAGAAAATACTTGAAGCCTTTGACAACTTGCGAAGCGAGGGTGTTCCCTTCGGCATATCAACCACAGCAATGAGACACAACGCCGAGCTACTCGTTAGCGATGAGTTCTTGGATTTCTATTTCAACCAGCAAAAAGCTTCTTATGGATGGCTGTTCCAATACATGCCGATCGGTAGAAAATACACGCTTGATCATCTAATAACACCCGAGCAGAGGTTGTATCTTTTCCAAAGAGAAAGGAAGATCTTATGGGAATACAAGCTATTCTACCCAGACTTTTGGAATAGCGGCGTATTATCAACCGGGTGTATCTCAGCAGGCAGAGAAGGTGGATATCTCTATATCGATTGGAACGGAACGGTCACACCTTGTGCATTCTTCCCATATTCCCCCGTGAACATTCTTGAAGTCTACGAAAAAGGCGGGAACCTAAACGATGTTTACAACCAACCGTTCTTCGAAACAATAAGGAAATGGCAGGATGTTTATGGGTACAAGAGAGAACCCGATAAGGTGGGAAACTTCATAATAGGCTGCCCAATTAGAGATCACTACAAAGTTGCGAGAAACATCATAGATATGTTTAAAGCTCAACCAGAAGACGAAAGCGCTAAACAGGCTTTGGAAGATAGAGAATACTACAAAGGCATGGTGGAATACGATTTGAAACTAAAAAAACTCTTTGATCCTTATTGGAAGGAGATTTACTTAACAGGAAAATACAAAGAGTTTGAAAATGAAAACCTAAAATTTAAGGCAGCAAACTAAAGCAAAGTCTTTTGGCGTAATTTCTTTCCCTTTGTAGCCAAGTGCGTGGCTACTCTCCCTTTAGGGGTACGCTTGATGTACCCCTTTTGCAATAAAAATGGCTCAACAACGTCTTCGAGCGTGCCTTTATCTTCACCAATGCTTGCAGCGAGTGTATCTATGCCAACAGGGCCACCGTTAAATTTGTTTAAAAGCGTCGATAGGTACTTCTTATCCAAATAATCAAGCCCATCTTCATCAATCTGGAGCATTTCCAAAGCCCTTAAAGCTATATCGTCATCTATCGCGCTTTTATTCTCAATTTGGGCCAAATCTCTCACTCTTCTCAAAAGTTTGTTTGCTATTCTCGGCGTTCCTCGCGACCTTTCAGCTATAATTTTTCTTGCTTCAGGCCGCAATTCAATTTCCAATAACTTAGCAGACCTTTCCAGTATTCTTTCAATCTCTTCCACAGAGTAAAAATCCAGCCTAAAAATCATGCCAAATCTATCCCTTAAAGGAGAAGTCAAAAGACCAATGCGTGTTGTTGCACCAACAAGTGTAAACTGCGGCAGATCTATTCTTATAGTCCTTGCACCCGGGCCCTGACCTACAATTATATCAAGCTTAAAATCCTCTAAAGCCGAATACAGTGTTTCCTCTACTGCCCTATTTAGCCTGTGGATCTCATCGATAAACAAAATATCCTTCTCGTTTAGGTTTGTTAAGATGGCAGCAATGTCACCTACCTTTTCAATGGCTGGACCTGTTGTTGTTATAATGTTTGAATTCATCTCTTTGGCTATTATGTTCGCCAAAGTGGTCTTTCCCAGTCCCGGCGGCCCATAAAACAAACAGTGCTCTAAAGCTTCTCCCCTTTTCTTTGCAGCTTCAATAGCAAGAGAAAGACCCTTAACAACGCTATTTTGTCCTATGTATTCTTTCAGTGTTGAAGGTCTAAGGGATAGAGGAACATCATTCTCATCAAAACCCACGTTATACAACCTCTTGTTTAAAGCCACTGTAGGCCAATTTCTTTATCGATTCAACCTCTTTCCTTGAAAGTTCTCTATACTCTCCTTCTTTCAAATCCCCGAGTTCAATATCACCTATAGCTATACGCTTTAGTTTCTCTATTCCCACATCAAAAGCCTTAAAAAAACGCCTCAAGATCCTATTCCTTCCTGTGTCAATGGCAACAATAACCCATTGAGGGTTTGCCGTTTTCTTAATGGTTAAAGGCTTAAAGAAGCCATCTTCAAGCATAATGCCTTCTGACATCCTCTTGAGTTTTCTTGCCTTCAATGGCTCTTTAGTTTTTACAAGATACGTTTTTCTTATCTTAAATTTGGGATGCATCAGTATATTTGCAAACTTCCCATCATTTGTTACAATGAGCAAACCTTCAGATAGATAATCCAATCTACCCACGCAAATCAGCTTCTGATCTATATTTTCAAAGAAATCACAAACAGTTTTTCTACCCTCTTCATCGCTTGTAGAGCTTATTACAAAAGGTGGTTTGTTAAAAGCAAAATAAAGCCTTTTTGTGTTTTCTACTTTTACCCTCTCACCATCAACCTCTACAATATCGTCATCACTCACATCTACAAAGCAATTCAAAACCTCACCGTTTACCTTTACTCTGCCTGCTTTGACAAGCTCATCTGCCCTTCTTCGAGATATATTCAAGGCTTGCGCCAAGTATTTATTTACTCTCATTCTACAAATCCCGCCAAAATCCTGCTCCTCTTTGGGTGTCTCAATTTTCTCAAAGCCTTTGCCTCAATCTGTCTTACCCTTTCCCTTGTAACACCAAGCACTCTACCAACCTCTTCAAGCGTATGGTCGTGTCCATCGCCAATACCAAACCTCATCCTCAAAACCTTCTCCTCTCTCTCTGTTAAAGTGGATAAAACCTCTTCAATCTTCTCCTTTAGATTTTCCTCGATCACGTA
>WFQR01000188.1 GCA_015486955.1 Hippea sp.
CAAACACACCACGTCGAGAGTATGACTGTCTTAAAACTCAACAAAGACTGATTGCCTGCGCAAAGCTTTAAATAAAGCCGTTACGAGTTGATTTTTATCCTTTGAGTAAAATAAGTGGCTTTTACACTTTGAATCACTGCTACCAAAACCGTCTATATAATCGAATTTTTTCGTAAGCTTACAAGCAATCTTATCTTCAACACTCTTTTTAGACTGCCAAACAAATACACCTTCCACTTTAGCATGTTCAAGTAGATAATCTATATGCCACCTTTTCTTTTTATCTTTTTTTAGATGCCTTTTTAGTCTCTGTTTCAAACCTCCCAATGCAGAGCCCACATAGACATAATACCCATTTTTAAACTCAATATCACCCAACTTACCCACTGCTATCTTCAAGGCTTCATCTAACCTTATGATCAAGGCATATACACCTTTAGCGGAAAACAGTCTCTCTAATCTTTGATTAAGGGTTTCCCCATGGGCACTATCTCCTTACCGAACACACCGTTTAAAACTATGCCAAAAACGATCCAGAGAATACTCAAAATTATAAGTGGTAAAATTATACCCACAATATTCCAAAGTGCAAGATTATGCGTCAAAAAGAAAGAACCGGCGCTTAAAAAGAAAATGTCGGTAAAAATCATAAATAACAATGTAATTTTTGGAGCTTTAAGGTGTCCGAATGTGAAACCAACCATGAGAATACCCATAACGATAAAAACGTAACCATCAACAACAGACGTGTTTTCTGGTATAAAGCCAAAAGACTTACCTAAAAACTCCCAAAAGCCCAACCACATAAATGCGCTAAAAGCGAGCATTATGTTTCCTGTCATAACCTCTCCATTTCTCAAATCAATGATGCCCGCTGTAAATTGAACTAAACCACCAGCAAACCCCAAAGCTATTAATACGTTGATCATCTCATGCGGCGCTCTGTGTGTAACCACAGGCCACAAGGCAGATAAATAAAACGCCAAAACCATTAAACCTGCAGGCCCCGGATTGGCAAAAGGCTTCTTTTCCATACCTCAACTCCCCCTTAAAAAGTAAATTTCACTATAAAACTTATACAAGAGATTAATCTTGCAATCAAGTAGTTCGTATTTTATACTCCAAAGGGGGTGAAAAAGAATGAGAGAAGGACTAAAATTCGATCTTGTAAAGTACCAGAAAGACGAAATCGTGGGCTACAAGATCTATTCAAAGCTTTCGTCATTGAAGTCTGTCAGTGAGAAGAACAGCAAGATCCTAAAAAAGATTGCCGAGGATGAGTTAAATCACTACAACATTCTAAAAAAATATACCCAAACGGACGTAAGCGCAAATCCACTTGTTGTTCTATTCTTTGTTGTGCTTGCAAAGATATTCGGTGTTGTATTCTGCGTTAAGGTAATGGAAGCGGCAGAAGCAGATGCACAAGAAAGCTACAAATCCATATCCAATGTCATACCCGAAGCAAAAAAGATCTTAGAGGATGAAACAAGACATGAAAAGTTGCTAATTGACATGTTACATGAGGAACGTATCGAATACATCAGCTCAATGGTTCTGGGTATCAGCGATGCAATTGTTGAGCTTACAGGCGCTTTGGCTGGTGTGTCTTTAGCACTGCAAAATGCAAAGCTCATAGGTATAGTGGGTGTCGTAACAGGAATATCTGCATCCTTAAGCATGGGATCAAGTGAATATTTATCACAAAAGGCGGAAAAGAGTAGTCATCCTTTAAAGGCGGCTTTTTATACAACTATTGCGTACTTCGTCACCGTCTTAGCCTTAGTGATACCATTTTTCCTATTCACAAACTTCTATTACTCGTTAGCTTTGATGTTTTTAGATGCAACAGTTGTCATCCTCATCTTTAGTTTCTTTGTTTCTGTGGTTAAGGAAACATCGTTTAAAAAGAGCTTTATAGAGATGTTCACCATAAGCTTTTCCGTGAGCATTATATCGTTTGTTATAGGATATTTGGCAAGGAAATTACTAAACGTAAATATTTAAGGAGATGTTATGGAAGAGCTATCTAAAAGACTGTCAAAAATGATAGAGTTCTCTCTCGGTTGCACAGAACCAGCAGCAATTGCCTACAACACTGCCCATATCCAAAAGTACTTAAAGAACGTAAAGAAAATACAACTTGAAATAGATAGAATGACCTTTAAAAACGCCTTTGCTGCTGGCATTCCAAACTCAAATGGCCTAACTGGAACAGAAAACGCAGCCCTATTGGGATACTTCATAGGTGATACAAGCAGATCTTTGGAAATATTCACAATGATTGATGACAACATACTTAAAATGGTTTCAGAGAGCAAAATCGAAGTAGAAGTGAATTTATCTGAGAGAAAAGAACTCTACATACACTCCCATGCTTTTGATGAAATGGGTAATGAAGTTGAGATAGTAACAAGAAAAACCCATACGGGCATTGTTGAGATAAAAGAGAATGGAAAGTACATTTTCAAGAAAAAAGCTAAAAGGGCAGAGGAAGAGATTGAGTTTGAAGATGATTATTTTGACTTTAGGGTATGGGAAAAAACGGTAGATGAGCTGTATAAAGATGAAGAGGTAAGGGGTAAAGTAAAAAAGGCTATTGAAACAAACCTTGAGGCAATTGAATACTCAAAGAAGTACTTAGATCCTAAAATTAACCCGGCGTATGGGGCAATCTATGCACGAATGGGAGGAGATAGTGTTAAGATTGCAAGTTGCGCAGGCAGTGGCAATAAAGGAATAGTAGCCATTGGGAGTTTGTCTTATATTGCAAAGGAGAAAGGTTTTAAAGAAGAAGAGACAGAAAAAGCCGTAATACTGTCATGTCTCATAACATCGCTCATAACATCAAAGTTTGGGTTTGTGTCATCGGAATGCGGTGTCGTTCACGCAGCGGGCGTGGGTGTTATGGCGGGTCTGCTTTATTTAGAAGGCAAACTTGAACTATTCTACGATGCTTTTAAAAATTACATAGAAGGAACGGGTGGAGTGTTTTGCGATGGTGCAAAGAAAGGTTGTGCCATGAAGGGTTATGCGGCATCAGAGATGGCGTTAAAATCCATTGACCTTGCAAAAAACTCTTTAACTGCGCCAAACACAGATGGCTTTTTAGGGAAAGATTTTAAGGAAACGATCTATAATCTCTTACAGTACGATCCTTATTTTAAATTGTTTGACCGGGAAACGATAGATATTTTGAAAAGAAAAAATTAAAAGGAGGAGGGGTTTATGTCTTTCAGATCAAAAATCCTGTTGTACGGTATTGGTTCAGTATTTATCTTTCTTGTAATCTTTGGTGCATACGCTATTTGGTGGAATGTAAATCAAATAAAGACCAGAACAAACCAAATCTATGCAGCTTTGCTGAATTCCCAAAAAGACAAGGTTAGATCCGTTGTAGAGCTTACAGCGAGTAAATACAAAGCAATGGTGGAAGAAGGTGTGCCCCTTAGCGATGTAAAAAAGGCTATATTTTCAGACCTTAGTAAGCTCAGATATGACAACGGAAATTACCTATTTGTTCTGGATCAGAAAGGCACCTTAATTCTCGATCCACCGAAACCACAGCTAAATGGAAAGAATGTATATAACTTGAAAGACAAAAAAGGACACTATCTTTTCCAAGACATGATAAGAATATCAAAAACTAAAGGATCAGGTTTTGTAAGCTATTGGTGGAAGAAGCCAGGAGACGGAATAGCACCTAAGGTAAGCTTTGTATACACCATACCGAAACTCAATTGGATCATTGGATCGGGCGTATATTTGGACAATGTTCAACGTATGACCCATGCTTATGCAGAGAAAATAAAAAAAGATGTAATAAAGTCCGTTCTAATTTCAATTGTAGTGGTAATTATAACATTGGTTGTCATCGTTTTAGTAGGCATCGCTCTATCCAATAGGCTTGTGAAACCAATAAACCTCATGGCTCAAGGTCTTGAGGATCTGGTCACGGGTGAGGGTGACCTGACAAAGAGGGTTAAAGTCGAAACTCATGATGAGTTTGAGAACTTGGCTAACAAGCTCAACAAGTTTTTAGACACCCTGCAACAAATGGTAAGGGAAATTAGACAATCCGCGGATGAGGTAATGAGTAAATCAGAAACAACCGCTACGTCTGCTACAGAGATGTCGGCAACAGTTGAAGAAACAACGAGGAATTTGGAAGAGATGACACAGGCAATTAACGACATGAGCGAAGCCGTTCACAACGTTGCTCAATCCACAGAAGGCATAAATATGCAGGCTGAAACGGTAAGTCAAATCAACCAGCAGATGCTTAAGGACATAGAGGAAAGAGTTCAAAGGATGAACGAAAATGCTCAACTGGCAAGAAAGGCTATGGAACAGATCAATACCGTTGGCGAATCCTCTAAGCAGATTGGTCAAATCGTTAACGTCATAAATGAGATCGCAGACCAAACAAACCTCCTTGCTCTAAACGCAGCCATTGAGGCGGCAAGAGCCGGCGAAGCCGGTAGGGGATTTGCCGTTGTTGCCGATGAAGTTAGAAAGTTAGCTGAAAAAACTCAAAAGGCTACGGAAGAGATCAGGGATATGATCTTGAGAATGCAAAAGGATGCACAAAAATCCATAGAAATGACAAAGAAAGCTGAAGAGGGCATCTTAAAGGAGAGGGAAAAAGCCATAGAGGATGAAAACAACATAAACGCAATGGTAGAACAGATAAACAAGACTGTGGAAGAGATAAATGCAACAAGCGCTGCGACAGAAGAGCTATCTTCAACTGTGGCTGAGATTAATGTACAAGCTACAGAGATTAGAGAAGCCGCACGTGAGAACGCAAAGGTCGTTTCTCAAATTACATCCCTGTCCGAAGAACTCAAGAGCAGCTCTGAGAAACTCACCTCAATTGTGAGGAGGTTTAAGATTTAATTTTTTGAGCCTGCCTTTTGGTAGGCTCTATTTTTCCTTTTATCCATTTAACCAATTCTCTATCTATACGATCAACCAATCGTGATATGCACGATGCAAAGAGGTTAATGTTTTTTAAATTCTCTTTTTTGTCAATGATGGTAAAATATTGACCACTATTTGTATACAAACGAAAACCTATTTTTACCTCACAAAAATGCTTATTCTTCAACAAAACGGGTTGGAACTTTATCAGGTCAAATAAGAGTTTATTTCTTGCACCTAAGTCAATACTGCAATTAGAGTTATTCAAGGCATTTTGAATTGAACCTTTAACCATTTCACACGGCGTATCAATCCACTCATAATTACTCAACGGTTCGAGTTGATTTTTGCCTGTCTGGACATAGACGGTGTAGCTATCAAAGGCATTATTGCAGTTTAAGTAATCCACGCTAATTTTACACTCGCTACTCGTAACTTTACCTATGCTTTTAAAACCCTCATCTATAAACGCAATCTTCTGTCCTGGTAAAGGTTTTAAGCTACAAGAAGTAAGCAAAAACAAA